>NZ_JBEJZY010000066.1:0-14576 GCF_040256935.1 Photorhabdus viridis | reverse complement strand
GATAAAACGGTTAATTTGGAAAGATTTAAGCCCTGAACAGGTGGCTGATTATTTGAAGCAACATAAAGGGATATCTTTGCATCATGAGACGATTTATAGACTGATTTATCATTATGGCAACATCTGCGAATAGCCAGAAAACCTTATCGCAAACGCTATGGTCGCGATGAAAGAAGAGGTAAAATTAAAAATCGGGTCAGTATTGATGAACGCCCGGAAATTGTTGATAAAAAAGAACGTATTAGGGACTGGGAAGGAAATACGATAATAGGGAAAGATAAAAAAAGTGTCTTATTAACATTGGTTGACCGCAAGACGCTGTATACAATTATCGTTAAACTTGATAGCAAGAGTCGCGAGAGCGGCAGTGAAAGTATTATACCCGTTAAAACAAAAGGTTAAGACCATCACGTTCGATAACGGTTTGGAGTTTGCAGATCATGAAATCATCGGTGAAGAATTAAAAACCCAAATTTACTTTGCTCACCCTTATTCGCCTTGGGAAAGAGGGATCAATGAGAATATCAATGGGTTAATCAGACAATACTTTCCAAAGGGAACCAATTTTAATGAAATCTCTGATCAGGAAATAAATTTTGTGGTAAACCGATTAAATAATCGCCATCGAAAAACACGGGGTGGGAAAACACCGAATGAATTATTTAAAGGAATACGAACATGTTTACTTCCAGATTAACGATGTTGAACTTATTATGTGAATCTACCATGTTTTATTATTGTCATCGGGCTGCATAAGCAGCCCTTATTGTCATCATTCTGGCATTTTGGGCCATTTGATATCAGGTGCCAGTGAAATATCAACACGGCTTAGTAATACCCGGTATTTCTTCCATTCAAGCAACGCTGCTTCTTCAGCTTCTGTCGCGACTTCTAAGTCAACAGCGTCTTGGAGTAATGAAAGTGTTTCATTCGCTTGTCGTAACAGTGTGGCTTGTTGTTGCTTGGCTTCTTCGATCTGACTTGATTTGAAAAGACCTTTATCAACTACCCACTCTTTACCATCCCATTTGTCGTAGTCGGTGTCAGGTTTCTTGAATGTGAGCGTATCGGGTAACTTACCTATTTCTGTTATCTCACGTTTTTGACGAGTTTGTGTATCGTAAGCTGTTTTTCCACGATAATCGGGTACGGTTTCCCAGTACTCACCATCCTCACTACGACAAACCGCCAAATCATTAGATTGGGGGAGGTCTGGGGCATCGGGATAAGCCCCTGCTGATAGACCGATACCGAGCATCAGATATTCAATATCGGCTCTTGTGAATTCCCTTGTTGCTTGATTGGTATGGTAAACGTTTATCCAACCAGCTTTAGATGCCAATCCGTCTTTGCCTAATTCTGCTACTTCCGGTTCTAAAGAATATTTTTGTCCTGTCATTATGCTGCTCTCACTATGTAGTTAAATGCGACGTTGCGGGGACGGGTTTCGTTGCCGACAGCACCGTTGTTTGTAAATCCTTGATAATCACTACCGTTATTCGTAAACGGTAAAGTTTGCTGGCTGTCATCACGATACGAGCCGGGGTGACCGGCTTGATTTGTTACGCCGAATTGCCCTTGTCCTCGACCGCCGTGTCCTCCAACATGCTGGTGCCACTGAACCTGCTGTGGCTGCCAACTCAAAATCCCTCGACCGCTATCCACACCACGGCCATCGTCCCAACCACGAATAAACTCACCACGCAAATCAGGTAGTATTCCTGATGGGTATGCTGCTGCTAATTGCGGATATAGGGATTTATTAAATGCTTGGCCGTTGCACGTCAGGTAACCTGATGGGGGATTCGGTGACGGCCATGGAATGGGTGAGCCGACAGGGATACTATCGTTCTTTCTGCTAAAATTATTATTTATATAGCTATGTAAGTCACCACCCCATATTGAGCCCGTAGTGTTTCCGTCCGCATAGTGTGTTGCACCACCGATATAAACCGCCCCCTGCGTGAAAATATCGCCATTACGCGTATTAAAAAAAATTCGTGTCTTCTGATCTATTGTTGCTCTCAACCCGATACCAAACCACGATATAAGCTCAACATTATTCCCATCAAAGCTAGCCGCATCTTTTGTGCCTGCTTGTATACCGCCGCTACCGGCAATAAATGATTGAGCAATAAATTGTGTGGCATTTACTTTCCCATCCGGTGATACTGTTAACACACGCTTCGCATTAATATCTACAGCGTATCCGAGTGTATCCTCACCACCCGCGCGCATAATACCCGTTTTAACTTCATTGTTATACCAATTGTATTGTGAATACGAGACCTGTATTCCACTATCCATTCCTCCCGGCGTTGAGGCGAGTATTACAGCATTTCGTTCATTCGGTATTGTACCGACTTGTTTAAATCTAAATTGTGAGTTGTAATCTCCCCCCGTCGCTGATACTGCCCCCACATCCTCAGCAGAAGGCTTATTTCTTGTTGTATAGATACTGGTCCAATCTTCCTCAAACCCGTGACTATCGCGGGCAGAGCGATAAGCGATACCTCCATTCCTGTAACCCACTCTTAACTGAAATGCTGGGCAACTTCCAACTCCGTTATAGAAGTGAGCAACAAGCTGGCTGTCCCCCGGACGCTGCAAATCATATAACCCTGTATCCGCATTCCAAGGGACTTGATTATTAACAGAAGATGTTCCTGTTAATCCCAGTTTAAACGCCCCCACATCCTCGGCACTCAAACTGATATCCCCACTCAACGCTTTGCCGTTCACCTTCCGGCTGTTCGGCACCGCATTCTTGGCCTGACTTACCGTTTCCGACAAACCAAGGTTTTTCAAAATTGGTTAACTTATGATAATTTCTAAAAAAATAGTCTTTCATTGGTATTAAGTGGGATTGCACATGGCGAAGATTGGCTATATCCGGGTGTCAACAAACGATCAGAACAGTGATTTACAGCGAAATGCATTATTAAGTATAAATTGTGAACAGATTTTTGAAGATAAAATTAGTGGTAAAACAGCCAACAGACCAGGTTTAAAACGGGCTTTAAAATTACTTAAAAAAGACGACACATTAGTTGTTTGGAAGCTAGATCGACTGGGACGTAGCGTAAAAAATCTGGTCGCTTTGATTTCTGATTTAAGTGAACGAGGTATTCATTTCCAGAGTTTGACTGACAGCATTGATACCAGTACCGCTATGGGACGGTTTTTTTTCCATGTCATGAGTGCATTGGCGGAAATGGAACGTGAATTGATCGTTGAAAGGACGAATGCTGGGTTGATAGCCGCTCGAGCTCAGGGAAGAGTAGGAGGCAGGCCAGTATCAATGACGTTATCCGAACGGCAACAGGCAAAAAGACTGCTAGCCAATGGTCATAGCCGAAAGAAGTTGTCGCTGATTTACGGTGTTTCTCTCTCCACTATCTACAAGTATTTACCAGTTAGGTACTTAGAAAAACCAATAGATTAACTACCTAATTTGTATCATCTTCCACACATTTCCAATTGAGTGATTTAGTAGACCAGATACTTCAACATAGCGGTACACCTTAACAGGAGAACCGCTAATATGGCACAAGAATATCATCACGGCGTCCGTGTACAGGAAATTAACGAAGGTACTCGCACTATTGCGACAGTTAGCACTGCTATTGTCGGTATGGTGTGTACTGCTCCTGACGCAGACGTGAAAACTTTTCCATTAAACACTCCGGTCTTGATTACCGATGTATTGAGCGCAAGCGGCAAGGCCGGTAAAACCGGTACATTGTACCAAGCTCTCAAAGCGATTGCTGACCAATCCCAACCCGTTACTGTTGTTGTCCGTGTGGCACAAGGCGAGACGGAAGAGGAAACTATCACCAACATCATTGGTTCTGTCACTGCTGAAGGCAGAAAAACCGGTATACAGGCACTATTGGCAGCTCAAAGCCAATTAGGTGTAAAACCTCGCATTTTAGGTGTTCCTGGCTTGGATTCAAAGGCTGTTGCCTCTGAATTGGCAAGTATCGCACAGAAACTGAAGGCAATGGCTTATGTCAGTGCTTATGGTTGTAAGACTATCGCGGAAGTTATCAAATACCGTGAAAACTTCAGTCAGCGTGAACTGATGTTGATTTGGCCTGATTTCCTGAGCTGGAACACAGTTTCTAACAGCGAAGCTATTGCTTACGCTACCGCTCGTGCTCTGGGATTGCGAGCTAAAATTGATGAAGAAACCGGCTGGCATAAAACCCTGTCCAACGTTGGCGTTAATGGCGTAACCGGCCTTTCCGCAGATGTATTCTGGGATTTGCAAGACACCGCAACCGATGCAGATCTGTTGAACCAGAATGGTATCACTACTCTTATCCGTAAAAACGGCTTCCGCTTTTGGGGTTCCCGTACTTGCGCCGATGATCCTCTGTTCCAGTTCGAAAGTTATACCCGTACTGCACAGGTATTAGCCGATACCATGGCTGAAGCACATATGTGGGCAATCGATAAGCCACTGACTCCTTCACTGGTTCGGGACATTGTCGAAGGTATTAACGCAAAATTCCGTGAGCTGAAATCCGGCGGCTACATCATTGACGGTTATTGCTGGTATGACGAAAACGCCAATGATAAAGACACGCTGAAAGCGGGCAAACTGACCATTGATTACGATTACACACCTGTACCGCCACTGGAAAATATGATGTTACGCCAGCGCATTACAGATAGTTACCTGATGGATTTCGCGAAAAGCATCAACAGCTAAGGGGGCACTGATGGCATTACCTCGCAAACTTAAATACCTAAACCTGTTTAATGACGGCAACAACTACCAAGGCGTTGTAGAAGAACTTACTCTGCCTAAATTAAGCCGAAAACTAGAAGCCTATCGCGGTGGCGGTATGAGCGGTAGCGCCACTATAGATTTAGGTCTGGATGAAGGCGCGTTGGATGCAGAATTCACTTTGGGTGGCATGGAATCCCAGCTCTATAAGCAATGGGGTATAGCAAAAGCAGATGGTGTCATGTTGCGTTTCGCTGGTTCTTGCCAGCGCGATGATATCGGTGATGTGGTTGCCGTTGAGGTTGTGATGCGTGGCCGCTTCCAAGAATTTGACCACGGTACTTATAAGCAAGGGGATAATACCCAGACTAAGATCACCGCTAAAAACACTTATTTTAAACTGACATGGGATGGTGAAGTTCTGATCGAAATCGACACCATCAATATGGTTGAAAAAGTCGGCGGAGTAGATCGTCTGGCGCAACATCGCCGCGCTATTGGTCTTTAATTTATATCCTAATCTCATCAGGCCATTTACCTATATCAATAACGCCTGATGGGATAGGTTCTTAATCGGATAAACAAGGTTGAACCATGACAGAAACACTTATGACTCAAAACGACGATCAGAAGACAATTGTATTAGAAGAACCATTGGTACGTGGCAATAGTGATATCACGGAAGTGGTAGTGCGTAAACCTAATAGTGGCGCACTGCGTGGTGCACGGTTACAGGCTCTATTGGAGATGGATGTGGATTCCATGGTGCTGGTTTTACCACGCATCACCACACCAGCGCTAACAAAAAGTGATTTGCTGACAATGTCACCTGGTGATCTGATTAATCTCAGTGTGGAGGTAGTCAATTTTTTGTTGCCGAAGTCGGTCAAGTCCGGTTCCCAGAACGACTAACAGTCGATGAACTGGTGGCAGATATTGCCACCGTTTTTCACTGGTCTCCGGTTGTGACAGACGAAATGTCACTGCCCGAGTTATTGGATTGGCGATATCGGGCTATCTTACGAAGTGGTGCAGAAAATGAGTAATATACAATCACAGCTAAAAACAGTTATAAGCGCTGTTGGTAAGCTGACCCACTCTTTTAAATCTGTTCAGCGAGACAATAGAAAACTGGTGGATTCAGTTTGGAAAATCCGAGGTGAATTCAAACTGTTAAATCAGTCCGTTAATGGTATCAAGCCTATTGTAAAATATGCGCAGGAAACTGCGAGAATGGGTACTTATCTCAGATTGTTTAATCAGTCAGTTAATAAGTCTCTGTCTATCCAAAACAATACGAAGGAGACTGTACGGATCCAAAATGATTTCAAGTTAGTTAATAAGTCAGTCAGTCAGTTTCAGTTTATTCAGAATAATACACAGGGAATTGTGCATTCCCATAATAGAGATAAAGGTAATAAAGACAACCGAAGTTTAATTTGGCTAATTATTAACGAATTTAAATTGTTAAATCAGTCGGTTAATGACCTTAAACCGATTGTAAAATATGCACAGGAAACTACGCGGATTCGTGACGATATCAAATCGTTAAATAAATCCGTTGATAAACTTCTGTCTGTCTCTAATTATTCGCAGGGAGCCGTATCTACTAATAATCGAGATAAAGAGAGTAGACGGAATGGTCGTCTTGGCAGGATCCGAGCGCTTGGCGAGCGTATTACGGACACCGGTGAAAATGCAAAATCAACCGGGCTTAAGATGCTGGAAACCGGCAGAAATATAGTAACGCCAGGTTATGAATTAGAACCATTAATGTCCAGACTTCAGGTACTCACTAATGTTGGAAAAAACTCTCCTGAATACGTCATGCAACGTAAACAAATTCGTGAAGAGAGTAAAAGTAGTGGACTTTCAGCTAGCCAAGTTGCACAGGGGCATCTTGCATACGCATCAGCGAGTTATACACCAGAACAGATAAAAAATATGATGCCTAGCACGATCGCAATATCTCAGGTTAGCGGTATGGATCTGGCTGCTACTGCTGAGATTGGTGTGAATGCATTGGCTAGTTTTAAGTTACAGTCTAAAGATATGAGTCATGCCAACGACGTGATGGCAGCCACTCTGATTGGTTCCAGAACCACATTGGCTGCGTTGGGTGATGCCATGCAATATGTTGGCCCGAAAGCGACATCACTAGGGATTGATTTTGAAACTGTCGCTGCTGCCACCGGGAAACTGTCATATGCCAATATCAATGGGGTAGCTGCTGGCGGTGCTTTGGAAAATATTTTAGAGCGATTGGCAAATCCTCCAAAAATTGCAGCTGAGGCGTTGGAACAGCTCAATATCAAAACGCGTGATGCTAAAGGTAACCTACGAGAATTACCTGATATTTTGGCTGAGTTAGATAATAAAACCCGTTCTTTGAACCAAGTTCAACGAGATAATTATCTTAATGCAATTGGTGGTGACGATGCAGCGCCTGCTTTAGGCGTGTTGACTAGCCAAGCTGGGACGGGAGGATTACAGGATGAGGTTGGTAAGCTGAGAAGTCCGCAAGTTAATGGGACAGCGCAAAAAGCAGCATCTGAAATAACAAATAACCTCGAAGGTGATATCCAAAAACTTAATGCCGCTTGGCGTGATTTGGGTATTCAAATTTTTTCTGGTGTAGATGGCGCCTTGAGGAGTGTCACACAGAAAATAACGGTAGTTGTTAACAAAATTGGGGCGTGGATGGAAGCTAATCCTCAGCTGGTCTCTACTTTCGCAACTGTCACAATGGCTGTAGGTGGGGTTTTGGTTGTATTCGGCGCATTGTTACAAGGAATTGGTTCATTATTGTCAATGGTAGTAACAGTAATACCTAGCTTAACCAAACTGAGAAGTGCTGGAGCCGGTTTAGGAAGTGTCTTTAGTTCGCTGGGAAGTATAACCTCAAGTATTGTTGGGTCATTAGGTAATGCTTGGAGGATACTGGCGAATATAGGTGTACAAGCTTTTGGCCTTTTAGGTAATGCTTGGAAGATACTGGCGAGCATAGGTGTACAAGCTCTTGGTCTTTTAGGTAATGCTTTCAATATATTGGGTAATACCATGATGATTGTTGGCCGTTTAATGATGGCGAACCCAATCCTTGCCATTATTGGTTTGATTGCAATGGCGGCAGTTTATATTTGGCAGAATTGGGAGACATTGGGGCCGAAATTCACCCAGCTTTGGGAAAATATTAAAAATATATTCAGTAATGCTTTGGAAAGTATTAAAAGCGTTTTCATGAATTATACCTTAATAGGAATTATTTACAAAAACTGGGATGATATTATCAATACCATGAATGGTATTGGTATACCAGAGAAACTCCAGAAGTTTGGAACTGAAATTATTGACGGACTTTTAAAAGGAATTAAAGAAAGATATGAATTAGTAAAAAATAAATTTTCTTCTATTACTGATTGGTTTAAGTCGTGGTGGAAAGGAGATTCCAAAGCTGAAGTTACGGTAAAAGCATCACAGGAAGTCACTAATAGTACTAATTCTGATGCTGCTACAGTAATTGCTGCTACTGCTCACGATAAAGGCGGCATTATTCCTGCTGGACGGTTTGGCATTGTTGGCGAATATGGACCTGAAATTATAAGGGGTCCTGTGAATGTTACCAGTCGGAGAAAAACGGCTGCATATGCTGCTTTAGGGCTATCTGTGGGTGCAATGATGCCATTTATGGCCGCTGCTCAAACGGCTCCGATGCATTTCCAGAGCTTGCCGGTTCATGCCTATCCTGAAATTCAGGAAAGGGCGGAAAGAAGTCAGCCGCAGCAACACCGAGAAGTGCCGCAATATCATATTTATGTCTATGGTTCACCGGGACAATCCGCACAGGATATTGCCCGTATGGTCAGATATGAGCTTGAGCAGCGGGAGCGTATGCAACAGGCTCGTTTACGTAGTTCATTCTCTGACAGGGAGGATTTTTAATATGATGGCTGCATTGGGTTTATTTGTTTTTATGCTGAAAACCACACCATATCAAAATTTTCAACATAAGCAGTCATGGCGACATGCTTTTAACAGCCGAGTTGGAGTGCGGCCTGCTTGGCAATTTTTGGGGCCAGAGAATGACACTATTACGCTTTCTGGGACATTACATCCCGAGCTTACAGGTGGAACTTTATCATTGCTGGTTCTCAAGCTTATGGCTGACAGTGGTAAAGCTTGGTCTTTTATTGGTGGCAATGGTGCGATTTACGGCATGTTTGTCATTGAAAGTATCGATGAGACAAAAACTGAATTTTTTTCAGATGGAGTTGCCCGCAAAATAGATTTTACCCTGACATTACGGCGAGTGGATGAATCTCTGTTTGAGATGTTTGGTGACTTGCGGGATCAGCTTTCTGATATTAAAGATAAACTTCCTAGTATCAAAGATAAACTGGTAGATAAAGTCACAGGAGTGTTTTCATAATGCAGAAAATAGACTGGGTGCCTGATCTAGATTGGATACCTAAACTCGATATAGTGACAGGAAAAAATAGCGCTCCGGCATTTCATCTGGAAATTGACAAAAAGGATATCAGTGAGCGTATTCAATCGCGCTTGATGTCGCTGACAATGACAGATAACCGAGGTTTGGAGGCTGACCAGCTCGATATCGAGCTGGATGATGCAGACAATATATTACAACTGCCTTCCAGGGGAAATATCCTTTCGCTGGAGTTGGGGTGGCATGGGCATCCATTAACTCCTAAAGGTAAATTTATTGTCGATGAAATTGAACACAGTGGAGCACCTGATAAGCTGACTATCCGTGCACGCAGTGCCGATTTCAGGGGGATTACCAACACAAAATGTGAAGAGTCTTTCCATAATAAAAAGATTGGTGAGATTGTTCGTACAATTGCTGAAAAAAATAACCTGATAGCTTCAATAGGTAAAGATATTGAGAACATCATCATTCATATCGATCAGACAAATGAATCTGATTGCAGTTTCCTTACTCGGATAGCAAAGAGGGAAGGAATTGTTGCTTCGATAAAAAATGGTGAATTGCTCTTTATTCGGCAAGGGCAGAACAAAACAGCCGGTGGTAAGGATATCCCTACCGTAGTGATAAATCGTCAATCTGGAGATAGCCATAGATTTACTTTAGCTGATCGCCAAGCCTATACCGGAGTAACAGCACAGTGGCAGGATACGCGTAATCCAAAGGAAAAACAGACGACTTCTGTCAGCTCAGGAAAAAAGCATAAAGAAGAAGTCAATTCGAAGGAAAAGGGGGATATAAGACTGGAGGGGAAATTGGAAACCTCTATGAAACATACTGAATCAAAAAGTGAGAGTAAAGGAAAAATCCATTGGGAGGGAGAACAGACAACTTCAGTGGAATTCACCCAGTCGGAGAGTGTGAATAAGGAAACGACCTATTTAGCAGGCAGTAAAGATAACGAGCTAGTACTTTCTCATATATATCCCGATAAAGCTAGTGCTGTACGTGCCGCCAAAGCTGCTTGGGAAAAAATGCAACGTGGAGTGGCGTCATTTTCTATTCAACTCGCTCTGGGGCGTGCTGATCTCTACCCTGAAACGCCAGTGAAAGTTATTGGCTTTAAACCGGAAATAGATGAGGCAGAGTGGACTATAACAAGAGCTACTCACACGATAAATCAAGGCGGTTTTACGACAGCGCTAGAGTTAGAAGTAAAAGTTAATGGTCTCGATATGAAATAAATGTTCTCTATATGGGACCTTATGTTATAATGTTCGCGTTATGAGATGGTGTATTAAATAGGGGTAAAGAATATGATTAAATGTCCTCTCTGTGGTAAAGCAGCTCATGCTCGCAGCAGCTTTGAGCATTCCTGCCAGACAAAAGAACGTTACAACCAATGCCAAAATATCAATTGTGGTGCAACGTTCGTCAGTCATGAAACGTTTGTGCGTTTTATTTCTAAGCCGGGTGAAGTGGCAAGCGTTAAACCGCATCCTAAAGAAAAACCTAAAAGCCAGCTGAGTTTGATTTGAAGATTTGAAGTTAACTCGTAAACACTTTGCCACCGAAAGGTGGCTTTTCTATGTATACCGGGCATGTATAACAACTTGAGCCGTTTACAGAGTTCATAGATACAAATAGTGTGAGAAGACAAAGTTCTAAGCTTGCCTCTACATCTGTTTTGTCTAATCTGTTAGGCACTTGGTATTAACTACGTTGCTAAATATCTTATAATTAATAAATTCACTTGCGCCTCTGGTTATATTTTGTCAGTTTTAGTGTAATTATAATCTCTGATTGACACTCCCCAAGACAGGACAATAACGATGAAAAATGTGGGTTTTATCGGCTGGCGTGGTATGGTCGGCTCAGTATTAATGCAGCGTATGATTGAAGAACGGGATTTTGATATTATTCGTCCTGTATTCTTCACGACATCACAACATGGGCAGATTGCTCCTGATTTTACAGGTCAACAGGGCACCTTACAGAATGCTTTCGATATTGAGGCTCTTCGTGTTCTGGACATTATTATTAGTTGCCAGGGAGGAGATTACACCAATGAGGTTTATCCGAAGTTAAGAGCAACGGGTTGGCAGGGATATTGGATTGATGCGTCGTCAGCGCTGCGTATGAATGATGATTCCATCATTATTCTTGATCCGGTCAATCATGCTCATATTCAGGAAGGTTTTAATAAAGGTATAAAAACTTTTGTTGGTGGTAATTGTACTGTTAGTTTAATGCTGATGTCTCTGGGCGGTTTGTTTACTAATGATTTGGTTGAATGGGCTTCTGTTGCGACTTATCAGGCAGCTTCTGGTGCCGGTGCCCGTCATATGCGCGAATTACTGGTTCAGATGGGCTCTCTGCACACTCCGGTAGCAAAAGAGTTGCAAGATCCGGCATCTGCTATCTTGGATATTGAAAGGAAGGTAACAGATTTCACCCGTAGCGGTTCTTTACCAACAGACCAATTTGGTGTACCACTGGCAGGTAGTTTGATCCCATGGATTGATAAACAGCTTGATAACGGTCAGAGCCGTGAAGAGTGGAAAGGGCAGGCAGAAACCAACAAGATCCTCAATACCGGTAATAAGATTATTACCGTTGATGGGTTGTGTGTACGTATCGGAGCTTTACGTTGCCACAGCCAAGCATTTACTCTGAAATTGAAAAGAGACATTCCGATTCCTGAAATTGAGCAATTACTGGCTGAGCATAATGACTGGGTAAGAGTGATCCCAAATGATCGTGAACTGAGTATGCGGGAATTGACCCCGGCAGCGGTAACAGGCACGTTGAATACTCCTGTGGGGCGTTTACGTAAGCTGAATATGGGCCCGGAATATTTATCTGCTTTTACAGTAGGTGACCAATTGTTGTGGGGAGCAGCAGAGCCTCTGCGTCGTATGCTACGTATCTTAGCTTAATCGTTTTAATCTATTTATTTATGTAAAAATCCACTCGTTATTCGGGTGGATTTCTCTATTGGGTATAATGGTTCTGTTGATTGTTTCTTTATTGGTTTATTTTTGTTATATTACATAAATTATATTTATGATTTGTATCTTCCTAGTAAATCATTTTTATGGAGATGACGGGAATGGAACAAGATAAATTACTGAGTTTAAAAGTAAGAGAATTAAGAGAGTTGGCAAGAACGTTATCTTTTCGCTATATCAGTCATAGTAAAATCAAAATAGATTTTAATTCAGATGTAAATATTTTTATAGAGGATATATTGGGACGGGTTCATGTTCATTGTTTATCTTCAAGTGGTGCAATTGAATTAATCCAATTTGAAATAGATCACTTGAAAGAGCAAGCTTTCTATTTAACCGCGAATAGAGTAAAGCAATATGTAATAATTGAAAGGGAAAAAGAGAAATCAAGTTATGCTAATCTTATATTAAAACAGATCGGATTTGTTGGTGGTGGTACTCAGATTCTTGCGGGTTACACAGTCTGTAAGGCTTCTTTAGGGTTAGCATGTGCTTCATTCGGTGCTCCATTAATGGCTCATGGGTACAATAATGTTGTTGAAAATGGATATTATCTATTGTACAGAGAAAATATTAATGGTGGTGTCAGAGAAGGATACAGATATATTGCTAATAAAATCTGTTTAAGTGATAAAGATGCAGATATTGCTTATGCAACTGTTGATTTGGCTCTTTCAGGTTATGGCGCTTTTAGAAAAGTCTTGAAGCCAAGAGAAAAGTCATGGAAGTTATTCAGAAATATAGATAATGATTTTATCAGAGGGTGGAGAGAAATGGGAACTGTGAGCTTAACTACAGAAGGTATCGTTGATAGTTCTACAATTTTGAGTATTTATCAGTTACAAGAGGATAAATAATGAATTATATCGATGTTACAATTTCGACTCAATCTACTTGGCAGGATATTTTTCTTTACTATCTTTTATCATTAACGCTTTTGTTTTTTCTTTTTTTCATGAAAATTACCATAGAGAAAAGAAGAAGTTATATTCTCTCTGTTCTTGGGTTTTTTATTATAGTAATATTTGGTTCAATTCAATTGTTTATTGTTAAATATGGTGGTTATCATGATATTATATCAATGTTTATTAATTTAAATAGTGAGGTAATTAGAGTGGGTAGTGTGATTTTTTCTGTTTTATATGCTTGCATGTTACCAAGAAAATATTGAAATTAGTTTTAGATTAGATGATTATGAAATGAATTTGTTAATGGATAGGATAAGCTTATAATAACTATCTAATTACTGAAGAAATCATAATATGCTTGTTGAGTATTTGTTGATTAATATAGGAAAAAATATGGATTATATTGATGTTATAATTTCCACTAAGCCCACTTGGTGGGATATTTCTCTTTATTACATTATGTCTTTAGTTGTTTTTATCTCATTTTATTTTATAAAAAAGATTGTGGATGAAAAACGTAATTATATTTTGTCTGTTTTTGTTTCTATTTTAATAATTATATTTGGTTATATACAGCTATTTGTGGTTGGTCTTAATGAGCACCATGATTTTATATCGAAATTCATTAATTTAAATAGTGAAGAGATTAAAATAGGAAGTATGATATTCTCTGTTTTATATGCTTTGGTCCTACCGAGAAAAGTTCGTTAATGAAACAAGGCGTGAGGTTAAAACGCCTTGTTTTGCTCTTTTAATAAATCCTATCATCCCAAATACTATACCCACCAGTACCTGCGATAAGGTGATTCCAGGTAATATTTGTATATTTTAATGAAATACTTTCCTGTGGTGGGAGCTCATTATGATTCAGCGAATGCGGATGTAAAACACTTATTTCAGTGATTGTGGCACCAGTGATCTTTATATTGTAATAACGTTCTTGAGCACCATTTGAGTTAGTTCGGTAAAAATCAATAGAGCATTCAAGAGACTCATTGTCAGAAATAGCAACACCAAGTAATGGTGATGATTTGTCGATGGGTTTTTGGATAACAATGGGTTGGTGATCGACGTTTTGAGCCCGTGTTATCGCATGGCTTAAGCTATAAACTAATATCTGATCAAAGTGGTTTGCTTGATATTTATTACCAATAGAATCAACAGAAGAACATCCAGCTGATATTAACCCTTGTTTTTTTCCCTTTACCGTCATGTAAATCATGTCAGCCATATTATATCCTTAGATTATATTTAAGTGATGTTTTACAGAAACATTAGATAAATTACACTTTATTGGTGATAAATAACAGATAAAAAAACGCTCATAGAGAATAAATATGAGCGCTTTTGGGATTGTTAATAATATTAATTAACCTCAGCTTCGTTTAAAAATAGCTATATCACAATCCCGTAAATTCAAGCTCGGTTTTTTAGGTTGGAATGTATAAGCAATTAGGCCAGCGACGATTTCCAAT
>NZ_JBEJZY010000065.1:0-16751 GCF_040256935.1 Photorhabdus viridis | reverse complement strand
AGCGGCGGGACTCGTCGTTTCTGCCCATGGAGGCCAGTGTAAATCCGTCACACAGACGGTTGCGGCCTAGGAAGTGGGAAGCCTCGCCCGACAGGGCGGGGAGCAGTCACCCAGGGAGAATAAACAGGTAAAGAAACAGATTAAATTTAGCATTTTGCTTTAACCATGCCCTGACTTTCCGGCTTTTATGAATGCCATAGTTATGTGACTGCTCACCGCCGATTGAGCCTGTCAGAGTATGAGAAGTTTTCATAACTGATAAGTCAGCATTTTCAAACTCGTCCAGGATATTGCACTCCTGATGATAGTAATTCCTGCCGCTTGCGGTTATATGCATGTTTCTGGTGGTTCGGTTGATTAGGGGGTTTTTGAGATGTTCTTCAAGCTCATTAATGTTCTTACTGACATTCGCTCATGCATTAGCCTTGATATAACCTACGAAACTCATCTTAAAATTCATAGAATAATCCGTCATATTTCAAGTTGCCTCTTTGTTGGCTGTGCTCGCTCACCCCGGCCACATAGTTATCTATGCTTCCGGGGATTCGCTCCCTTGTCGTCGCGATATATCTTGAAATCCATAGGGTGTAAGTATTAATTAAATTTCAAAAATAAATAATAATATTTTAAATTAAAAAATAAGTTAATAAAATTATTTTCTTTTTTATTAGTTTATAGAATAAATTACATAAATTATAATTCAAAGTTAAATAGTAAGAAACATAAAAATAGTGGTGAAAATGGTATTGTAAAAAACAAACAATTAATTTTATGAAAAATGTGAATGGTGTCAAAAAAAAGAATATTTACTATAATAAAATGGTTAACGGTTAAAAATTATTTAATTACTCTTGGCTTTAGCATTGAAATATAAAAAATTGTTATCGCAGGGTGGGGGGTAGCGCCTAAATTATAGTAAAATATAATTATAATCAAGCATTGTAGATATAATGATCATTTATTTTTTTGAAATGATATTTTATTCTAAGCTATTTTTAAACTAAGTTTTTTATAAAAATGTGAACCTAATTGTTGAATGATAATAAGCATTCATGCTCTCGCCTTGACAATTATAGAGAATGAAAAATGAAAAAATTATCTAAAGTCACATTAGTAAAACGAGATCATATTCCATCGATGCGCACTATTGAAGTGAATGGTGTGGAACATTGGTTAGGACACGTAAAAGATTTTATGAAAAATAACCAATTGATAGATTTTTTACCAGATGATAACCGTATATCCATGGCATGGGTTCGTCTTGAAGCCGGTGAAGAATTAGAACCACATATTCATCCAGTAGAATCAATGATTTTGCTCTGTGAAGGTTCTGCTGAATCAACAGGGGATATACAAACAGCTATGGAAGCCGGTGATGCGCTTTTAGTTCCACCTGGTTGTCTTCATGGTTTCAAAGGTGGTTATCCCGATGGTTTCTGGGGATTATCCATTCAATTCGATTCTCGTGGCCTTTACGAGGATTTTACTGACCCTTGGGCAACTTTCCTTCCTGAGCAAGTTAATAAAAATTTAGGTACTACAATTGCGGAACAATTATTTTTTCGTAATGAGATTTATATGGAACGTTTTGATAAGCATAAACTTTTTGCCTTAGTAAATCGTGGACTATTAAAAAAAACACAAGCAAAGAAAAGATTTCTCGATTGTTTCCAAGTTTGGTCTGATCATTTTCAGAAAATGGTGTTAACTCGTGCTGCAACATTACACAACGCTGCTTTCGAAGAGATTACAATGTCCCATCTAGAAGAAGAATTCGGACATAATCGTGCTCTCAAAAATAGCCGTATAGATTTTGAACCTGTATTTGATCCAGTTCTTGAAGCCGCAAGTTCATGGTTTGCTTATAAAATGACAACAGCAACTGAATTAGAAAAAGTTGTTTTAGTTCATTTGGTAGTTGAAGCCTCAGCTATTTTCTTCTACAAACATATTAAACCTGTAATGGATGATACGACTCCTAAAGCTCACTTTGACATTCATAGTATTCTAGATGATGAACATGTACGTATGGGCTATGAATTCATATCTAACTACAATATTGCAGATGGAAAACCTTTATTTGAGATCCAAAATAAAGGCTGGGCTATGTTAATGACTGTAATGTCACGTATCGCTGATTTAACAGTATACGAAAGTAGTGCAATGGAAAACGAATCCTAGGAGTTGGTTAATGAACCTTCAATGGGGTAAAGAAGGCACCCGAAGGGTGCCCTCCAAAATTTATATATGTAACCAGATATATGAACAAGAAATTAAAAATATTTTTCTGGGAAACACATGGAATTATGTTGGGCTTTCTTCAGAGGTTGAAAATTTTGGTGACTATATACAAACATTTGTGGGAAATGTTCCTGTCATTTTAATTCGTGATAGAAAAGGAATATTGCGCGTATTTGTAAACCGTTGTCCCCATAGAGGAGCTAAGATCTGCCATAACCCTCAGGGTAATACTAAGCTACTTGTATGTCCTTATCATGAGTGGTCATTTAGTTTAGAGGGTAACTTAGCTGGGATGCCTTTTAGAAAAGGTATTAATGGAAAAGGTGGAATGTCTGAATTTTTTCATCCTGAAGAACATGGTTTGCAGGCTCTTAATGTGACTGAAAGACATGGTGTTGTATTTGCTAGTTTTTCATATGATATTGAACCATTTGAAACATATTTAGACCCTGTCATGCTCTCATACTTTGATCGTGTTTGTGATGGTAGGAAACTAAAAGTTATTGGGAAAATGCAGCATAGAGTTAACTGTAATTGGAAACTTCAAATTGAAAATGTAAAAGATCCATTTCATGCAGCACTTCTGCATTCATTTTTTAAAAACTTCGGTATTTGGCGTTCAGATCAAAAAACTAGTGTAAAAGTTTGTTTTTCTGGCAAAAGCAGTGTATTAGTATCAACAGCGTCTTTCACCGAAGCTGAAATTAAAAAAAATGCAGAGGCAAAAACAGAGTTATCACTTTTAGATCCGAGAATCATCGAGCATCAGCGTGAATATGACCATGGTACAGGCGCAATTATGACTGTTTTTCCAAATCTCATCCTGCTGCAACAACTTAATTGCTTAGCTATGCGTCATGTTATCCCTGATGGTACAGATAGTTGCATTAAAATTTGGACTTTTTTTGGCTATGAAAATGAATCTGAGGAGTTGACGAAACGGAGATTATTTCAAGCAAACCTACTCGGTCCTTCAGGATTGGTTACCATAGATGATAATGAGATTTTGGCTGTAACCCAAGAAGGGGCTAAAAGCATGCCAGACTCCGAAATCATTTTAGAAGCTAGTGTTGGTGAGTCGAGTGAAGACCACATGATGACAGAAGCGGCTATCCGTGGATTTTATAAATATTACCGAGGAGTTATGAATCTTGGATGATTATAAAATTTGGTTTACTATCAATAGATTGTATAGCTTATACAACAAAAATTTAGACTCAAAAATATTAGATAATTGGGCATCATATTTTACAGATGATTGTATATACCGGATTACTTCAAAACAGAATATAGATAATGGATGGGATCTATGCTTTGTTTTTTGTGAAGGAAAGAAAATGCTCATAGATCGTGCATCCGCTTTATCTGGGTCAATTTACTTTAGAGACAGAGTACAACAAAGGATAACATCTAATATATTATTGACAAAGCTCGAACGCGGTGGAGAGAAAATATTAGCCAATACAGAAACAATATTTACAGTTCATGAAAGCATATGTGGTCAAGAAAATAAGTTGCTAATAAGTGGTATAACTAAGGATATTATCGAATACAAAAGTGGTGCTGCTTTATTTAAAGAACGTCTCTGTATTTGTACAGCAGATATTATTACAGATTCAATTGTGTACCCGATCTAAGTTGCATTCTATATAATTAAATGAGAATGAATTTTTTACCCTACATTTTGCATAAATTTGGGGAATTTTTTCTCCGAAGGATGTAGACATGAACACGACCATTTTTGGTTTTTAGGCTTCTTTGAGAAATGCGGTTTTTTTTGATAAAAAACATTCACAGCATCAAAGAAATAGGTATTATTTCTATAGTGAAAATCTGTTGTGATCCTGAAAAGGGAAGTATTAGATTAACAGTTGGTATTTACTATAAAGCACATTGAAATTACTGAATTTAATTATATTGATTATGATTTAAATCACAATAATGAGGTGCGGAATGACGGCTTTACCATTATCAGGAATTGTTGTTATTGATTTAACGCGGCATAGGGCTGGTCCAGTCACATCACGACTACTGGGTGACTGGGGAGCCGAAATTATCAAGATTGAGGAACCTACCGATAAAGGTGACAGTATGGGGGGGACTCGTGAAGGTTTTGATTACCAAAACCTTCATAGAAATAAAAAAAGTTTATCAGTTAATTTGAAAACAAAGCAAGGACAAGGGATTCTCCAGCGTTTGGTTCGTAAAGCTGATATCGTGCTTGAAAATTTTAGGCCTGAAGTTAAGTTTCGTTTAGGTGTCGATTATGAATCTTTGAAAAAAATTAATCCTCGTATTATATGTGGCAGTATTAGTGGCTTTGGGCAAAATGGCCCTTATAGTTCTCGACCAGCTGTTGATCAAATAGTACAAGGCATGTCAGGACTTATGTCTGTGACAGGTACTCAAGAAAGCGGTGCGCTCAGGACTGGTGTTGCTATTGCTGATATTAGCTCAGGCATGAATCTAGCTCAGGCAGTTTTACTGGCACTATATCATCGAGAAAAAACAGGTGAAGGACAATGGGTATATACTTCACTTCTTGAATCAACTTTAGCTATCATGGATTTCCAAGTCGCTCGATGGCTTGCAGATGGCAAAACACCTGAACTTATGGGAAATGACCACCCGACATTAATGCCTGTTGGCGTCGTAAGAACTAAGGATAGTGAAATAAATATTGCGGCTGCAGAAGATGAAAAATTCCAAAAGTTATGTCATCTGCTTGATATAGAAGATGTTTATTTGAATCCTCAATATTCAGATATCTATAATCGTTCAAAAAACAGAAAGCAGCTTATGGATGAAATTCAAGCTGTAACACAGAAATTCGAGAGTAAACAGCTAATACAAATTCTAAATGAGAATGGGATACCAAGTGGTTACATCTATGATATAGCACAAGCTATGTCCGATCCGCAAATTCAGTATTTGCAGATGAAATGTTCTATTAAGCACCCATTATTAGGCGATTTGACTCTGGTAGGTCAACCCATGCATCTAAGCGCTTTCTCTGACTTTGATACAGTACGTAATCCTGCTCCAGAACATGGGCAACACACAGAAAATTTATTAAAAAATTTCCTTGGTTTTGATAATGATGAAATTGCATCGTTTCGCAAAATAGAAGTTATCTAGAAACAATAAGATAATAAATATATTTAATTAATAGAGATGAGACAATGAATGCACCGTACACTGAAATATATAGTTTTTGGTCAATAAAATCTTTTATAAAGCTATTTTTATTATGGCTAGCTGGTGCAGGAACGCGTTTGACAATATTGGCTACCCCGCCAATTATTTCTGACATTCATCGCGATCTAAATTTAACTGAAACTCAAGTTGGGATTATTTCTGGCTTGCCAGCAGTTTTATTTGCTGGTACCGCAATTCTAGGCTCTCTATTAATTGCAAGAACGAGCGCAATAAAGACTCTTATCCTTGGTTTGCTGATTACAAGTTTAGGTTCTGCATTCCGTGGAGCAGCCGATGATATAATTATTATGTATACGGCGACAATGATAACAGGGTTGGGAGTTGCTTTTATGCAACCTGCATTACCTTCTATTGTAAAGGATTGGTTTCCAAAACATATTGTGATTGCAACGGCTATTTATGTTAATGGTCTTCTTCTTGGAGGCGAAGTTATTCCTGTTGCAGTGACAAAATCTATTTTATTACCTATGGTGGGATCTTGGCGACTTACATATGTTTTTTGGGCTGCGATAACATTAATAATTGCAATTTTTATATACAATTTAGCACCTAAAAATAAACATGAAATAATATCGATAAATAAAAATATAAAGTGGGTTCCAGAATGGAATAATATTATATTGTGGAAGTTAGGATTAATAATGGGATGTGTAAATGCAACATATTTTGCAACCAATTTTTTTATTCCACGTTACTTACATGAAACTAATTTTGAGAATTTAACATCTATTTCTTTGGTTGCTTTAAATTTAGGGCAAATCCCTGCTTCTATTATTCTTATGATGACAAGAACTACTGTAGCAAAACTACGATATCCATATTTGATATCAGGAATAGGATTAATTGCATCTTTTAGCAGCATTATGTACTTTGGTACTGAATATATAGTTATTGGTTCAGCATTCATCGGTTTTTTTTCTGCTATCGTTTTAATACTAATGTTAGGACTACCTAGTATGATTAGCGAGCCACATGAGGTGCATAGATCTACTTCACTAATGTTGACAATTGGTTATACTTGTGCAGTTATAACACCAGTAATTAGTGGGTTATCATGGGATATTTCAGGAAATCCAAGTTATGTATTTCTTCCTATGATGATATGTTCAATCATCTTGTTTATTTCAGCAATAAAAAAACCAATAGTAAACAAAGTTATAAAAAATAAAATTTAAAATCTGTAAGTGATAATTTTGGAGATAAAACAAAATGAGTGATAAAATTGAATATACCATACGTAAACTAACTCCATACTTTTGTGCAGAAATACGTGATATCAAACTAAATCATCCATTAAATAAAAATATAATAAAAACTATTGAATTAGATCTTGAAGAACATGAAGTCTTGGTATTTCCAGATCAAGATCTCACATCAGAAGATTTAATGCGTATAGGGAGATATTTTGGTCAGTTAACTGTACACCCTTTTGCAGAGAACAGTGAAAAAAATCCAGAGTTAATAGTATTTGATTATAAGAATGGTAATCCACCTGTATTAACAGATCGCTGGCATTCGGATGAAACATATAAGCTTTGCCCCCCTATGGCTACAATGCTTTATTCAAGAATTGTTCCTGAAATAGGTGGTGATACTTGTTTTAGCAGTATGACAACTGCTTATGATTTTCTTTCAATAAAAACTCAAGATTTCATCCGAGGATTGGAAGCTATACATGACTTTTCATCGTATAAATATCTTTTTCCAGACACAGAAGAAGGTAAAAAATTATTACAAAAGAAAGAGTTGGAATATCCTCCAATCGCCCATCCAGTTGTTCGAATTCATCCAAAAACGAAAAAGAAAACCCTATTTGTTAACCAAAATTACACTCGTTATATAAGAAATATGGATCAACGAGATAGTGATGCGCTATTGACACAATTATTTAATACAACATCAGTACTTGAATATCAATATAGGCACCATTGGAAACCAAACATGTTAGTAATGTGGGATAATCGCTCTGTACAGCATGCTGCTGTTCATGATTATTATCCAAATCGCCGATATATGGAGCGGGTGACTATTGAAGGTGATCAACCAATTAGTGAGTCGGAATCTGTAAGCCCTGAACAATTGCGTAAATTTAAAGTACCAGCATATAACCATAACGATTCACGCCGTGCTAAACGTCAATTCGAGATTGAAAGTTAGTCCTAACTTAACAAAGGGACGCTTAAGTCCCTTTTTGCTTTTCACCTGAATGTATTGGTTAATAAGATGAATTCTACAATAAAGTTGAGTGTCCAAGACACAATTAGATTTGCAAAGATATCATCTTTGCACATAAAAATATTATTTTTATGTTTGAGCATTCTTATTTTAGATGGTTTCGATACTGCTCTGATCGGTTATATTGCTCCTGCTATTGTTGATAGTTGGGGGATTTCAAAAACAGACCTTGGGATTGCTATGAGTTCAGCATTGGTTGGTTTATCTGTGGGAGCTGTAACATCAGGTCCTATATCAGACAAACTAGGGCGTAAACCTGTTATTGTAATTTCTGTTTTCATGTTTGGAATATGTAGTATTGCAACGATATTTTCTACAACTGTCTACCAATTATCATTCTGGCGTTTATTAACCGGAATAGGTATTGGAGCTGCTATGTCTAATGCTTTGACATTGATTTCTGAATATGCACCAGAAAATAGAAAGTCACTTATGGTTAACTCTGTATTTTGTGGGTTTCCCTTCGGAGCAGCTATGGGAGGTATTCTTGGCTCCTTTATGATTCCCAAGTTTGGTTGGGAGAGTATGCTAATTATTGGCGGAATTATCCCTATACTTTTAGTTTTTCCACTTATTTTCATTCTTCCAGAATCAGTTTTATTCTTGATTAATAAAAACAAATCGGAAGAAAAAATAAAGAGAATTTGCAAAAAAATAGTTGGTGAAAATTATAATAAAATAGATTTTTTAAGATTAAAATTTATCGAAAAACAAAAAATTAAACCTATTAATGAAATTTTATCCCATGAACATTTATCATCAACTTTGCTTCTCTGGAACGCATATTTTATGGGATTATTAATATTCTATGTTGTCACAAATTGGATGCCTATACTTATCAAAGACTCTGGTTTTGAATTAAGTTATGCAACTATTTTAACTGCTTTATTTCCTTTAGGTGGTGGAATTGGGACGATAATATCAGGAATTATCATGGATAAGTTATCTCCTCATAAGATAGTATCATTTAACTATCTCATAACGGGTATTTTGCTCTTCTCTATAGGATATGTTGATAATATAATCAGTTTAGGAATATTAATCCTCTTAGCCGGAACGACAATGAATAGTGCACAAGCATCTATGGGAACAATAGCTACACTTCATTACCCTACAACCTCCAGAGCTACAGGTGTATCATGGATGCTTGGAATTGGTCGTGCAGGAGGGATATTAGGTGCGATGTTTGGAGCATGGCTAGTGCAACTAGGATTAGGCTATCGAGGGGTACTTATGACTTTATTCATTCCATCTGCGATTGCATCTATTTCATTATTTAGTTTACTTATAGTCTTAAATAATAAAAAAACTAAAATATTTTCATCAGGCGGATTCGACTAATAAGTGCAATTTTTCAGAAGGGCGGTCAGTTGCTATAGTAGGCATCTTTCTTGCCAAAGGAAAATGCACTATGGCCTATACACAACTGACCGAAACAGAAAGATACCCGATTTCCAGTTTAAGAGAAGCGGGTTTTTCACAGCTTTTTATTGCGGAGTCACTTAAGCGAAGCCCATCGACCATCAGCAGAGAATTGAAGAGAAATCAAGAAGTCCAGACATACTGCCCTGAACAGGCTCATTTGAAGGTATTGGCGCGTCGTCATTTTGCTAAGAAAGCCGTGAAAATAACGCCGGAAGTAAAAAGGTGGATAAAACGGTTAATTTGGAAAGATTTAAACCCTGAACAGGTGGCTGATTATTTGAAGCAACATAAAGGGATATCTTTGCATCATGAGACGATTTATAGACTGATTTATCAAGATAAAAGAGAGGGGGGTGATTTATGGCAACATCTGCGAATAGCCAGAAAACCCTATCGCAAACGCTATGGTCACGATGAAAGAAGAGGTAAAATTAAAAATCGGGTCAGTATTGATGAACGCCCGGAAATTGTTGATAAAAAAGAACGTATTGGGGACTGGGAAGGAGATACGATAATAGGGAAAGATAAAAAAGTGTCTTATTAACATTGGTTGACCGCAAGACGCTGTATACAATTATCGTTAAACTTGATAGCAAGCGGGCATCAGAAGTCGCGAAAGCGGCAGTGAAAGTATTATACCCGTTAAAACAAAAGGTTAAGACCATCACGTCCGATAACGGTTTGGAGTTCGCAGATCATGAAATCATCGGTGAAGAATTAGAAACCCAAATTTACTTTGCTCACCCTTATTCGCCTTGGGAAAGAGGGATCAATGAGAATATCAATGGGTTAATCAGACAACACTTTCCAAAGGGAATCAATTTTAATGAAATCTCTGATCAGGAAATAAATTTTGTGGTAAACCGATTAAATAATCGCCCTCGAAAAACACGGGGTGGGAAAACACCGAATGAATTATTTAAAGGAATACGAACATGTTTACTTCCAGATTAACGATGTTGCACTTATTATGTGAATCTACCTCCTTAAATTATTTTTTATAAAAATTATTAATTGTATCTTCATTTGAAGAAGCGGAATGAATAACCTAATACTCTTTAATATTTTGGTAGTGTTCAACAATTTATTATTCATAGGCAATTTCAAGGAGAAAATATGACAAGTTCAAAAAAACCTATTCGTGTAGCAATTGTTGGTGTTGGTAACTGTGCATCTTCACTAATTCAAGGTGTAGAGTATTACAAAAACGCACCTGATGATCAGAAAATTCCAGGTTTAATGCATGTCCGCTTCGGAAAGTATCACGTTTCTGATATTGAGTTTGTTATGGCCTTTGATGTTGATGCAGCCAAGGTTGGTCTAGACTTATCTGAGGCAATTAATACATCAGAGAATAATACTATTAAAATTTGTGATGTTCCAACAATCGGAGTAGAGGTACTTCGTGGTCCAACGTTGGACGGTCTAGGATATTATTATCGACAACTTATTCAAGAATCTAGTGAGCCACCAGTTGATGTGGTTTCTTCATTGATAAGCGCTAATGTTGATGTTTTAGTTTGTTATCTTCCAGTAGGTTCTGAAAAGGCAGCCCGTTTCTATGCACAAGCTGCAATTGATGCTGGTGTTGCTTTTGTGAATGCGTTACCAGTGTTTATAGCTAGTGAACCCGAGTTAGCAAAAAAATTTGAAGAATCAGGCATTCCAATTATAGGTGATGATATTAAATCCCAAATTGGCGCAACAATCACTCACCGTGAGTTGGTAAAACTTTTTGAGAAAAGAGGAGTTACCCTTGATCGTACATATCAATTAAATGTAGGTGGCAACATGGACTTCAAAAATATGCTGGAACGGGAACGCTTAGAATCTAAGAAAATTTCCAAAACCCAAGCAGTTACTTCAAATACTTCAGCTATATTGTCGAAGAAAGATATACACATAGGTCCTTCTGATTATGTCCAGTGGTTAGATGATCGGAAGTGGGCATTTGTCCGTTTGGAAGGGCGTAATTTTGGTGATGCGCCTGTCTCAATAGAATATAAACTTGAAGTTTGGGATTCACCTAATTCTGCTGGAGTGATCATTGACGCTGTGCGAGCAGCAAAAATTGGTTTAGATCGTGGGATTGGAGGACCATTAATTTCTGCTTCCAGTTACTTTATGAAATCTCCGCCAGAACAATTTTCCGACGAAATGGCTCATGAAAAAGTTGAAGCCTTCATAAGGGACGAGATACAGAAATAAAAATCCAATTACACTTATTATGTTAATAAGTATCAACTACTTATAGTTAAATAAGGAATACTATTAGCCTTTTAAGTACATATAATTTATTTAAATTTAATTTTTTAGTTGTGAGTAGTGTGATTTATTTAACTAACGAGCAAGAAAAATGCAGTGAAAAATATAAATTAATCTCATTGGTATTTATTTCTTAAAAATAGCTTTCAGATATTTATATAAATATTAATCTGGTGGTAATTAAGGTCTAACCAGGGTGAGAGAGTGAGTGCTTAAATTAAAAACAACACGAACAATATCCAAACTATTTTGATGACATGATGTGTTGAATTGCTTCAAGCTTAATCTGACCGAGAGCTATTTTCGTTCTAATTATGTTCATAAAACGTTCGCGCTCTCACCCTGAAGGTCTAACAAAGTTGTACTGTATTTATAAATTTAGAGATATAAATCATCTCCAGATTAATAACATGGTTGCACTGTCACCTTAAATTGTCTCTATTTAATAGTGACTATTACATATTCTGTATATATTTTCATGAATGATATTTTTCATGGGTAATACAATTAAATGATTTCAATATATAACTAATGAAAACACAAGGTATGTATTGGAACACTGTGATTATATATTAATAAAATCAATGAGAGATTAATTTCTAAAATAGCATTAGAGAAGATTATGGTATTACCCCCCTAAATAAGGAATATACCCAAGAAACTTCAAGATGCAGTTTTTAGCACCTGAAAATGGTCGTTAATTCTAGACATCAGCGAGTCCGCTATATCCGGTAGCGTTGTGGTGAAAAATTTGAAGACGTTGTCTCGAAATTCATGTTTATCAGCGAAATAACGGTTATTTCGAACCTGTTCATTCATGACCTTCCATAATCGCTCTATTGGGTTTAAATTTGGGCTATAGGGAGGAAGGTAATGTAACTCAATATTGCTAACATAAGCCCACTCCTTCACGAGATGAGCTTTGTTGTAACCCGCCCCATCCACAATAAGGTGAATTTTTTGATGATAGTCAGGATAAGACTTTCTTATTTCATTGAAAAAACAGCAAATGTTGTAGTCATTAATGGTTTGATATTCCTGGAACACCGTACGACCAATGGCATTCAGGTTGAGCGCGCCCAATATATTCAGGCGAGTCCGGCTTCCTGTAGTTTTGACTGTTTTTTTCTCGCCCTTTCGCATCCAGCCATAACTGAGTTTGGTACCTTGAGTCGGGTGAACCGCGTCAAGAAAAAGGATGGGTTCGTCTTTCGCTGTGACTTTAAGATTCTCATAATATTCAATAAATTGTCGCTGTTTTTCTGCGTCGAATTTATGAGGGACGCCACAAGGTTTTTTATAAGAAAAACCCTGACGGTGTAGCCATTTATTCATGCCGGGAATGCTAAAGGTAATATTCCAGAGCTGAGCAACATAGGCCACGATTTCATGGGTGTGATGGAAAAGATGTTGAGATAAGTGATTGATTAAAAAATCAGTTTGTTCTCGGGAAAGCAAACTATCAGACCCTCCATTGTCAGATTTAAGTTTACCTTGATTAAGGTAATCACTGATATGGCGGTCAACGGTGGTCTGATGGAGTCGCAATGCCTGGGCGATCATCACAGAACTCCACCCTTCAGAAGCCAGAAGGATAGCTTTTATTCTGTCTCGTACCTGACCATCACGAGTGGTGTCGTGAAGACGTTCAAGTTTGATTTTTTGTTCTGATGTAATAAATATTTTCATAGCGAGGATAATGATCTCCATTTCGGATAAAATCAAGCATCTTCAATGATTACGGGTATATAACATAATGATAATTAAATAAGAGTTTCTTTCGCTGGGTTCACAAGTCAATACATAATATATGACACTGGAAGCTCATAGGTAATATCATGATTAATTTTTACAAAAAAAATGCAATTAAAATATTCATTGTTTATGTGGTTATTTTTTCGGCAACGCTTATGTTAAATTATATTGTTTTCCATAATGGATTTGGAGTAAAAAATAAAATAGAAGAAGCTTTTAAAGCTTATAATAAAAATAAAAAAGAAACTGGCTATGATAGGTTTATCACTCCATACCATAGATAGTCTTTATATACTCTATAAACTTCAAATTGTAACCTACAAGACAACCTGATTTATTATATTTATCTCTGTGAGGAGAAATATAAAATGCACCTTGAAGTTAAATTGGCATGGCTATTCATTTTGTTATTAACGGGGTGGAAATTTACCTATATGACTTTTCAAAATGGTAGGAGTATTCCTTATCCCGCGCGTCACGCGGGATAAGGAAAAATCACTACTGATACTCTCACTATTATGAAAAGGCATATAGTGTTAGGGATCCAGGTTTCATGCTGCTTTCAGCCATATAAAACCCGATCTAAATACCCTGCGGGTTAATAACGTTAATATTAATGAAGTTTCTATGTGACATTATATTTTAAGAAATTACCCTATACAAAACAAAACTGCCATAGGTTTAATATTTACATAAACTCAAATCTAAATATCCATTGAGGTATAACACAAAATTAGTTCCATAACATAATGAGGTAACCAATATGAAAGGCGCAATTATAGGCTTTGGAGTAATAGCAACTGGACATCTCGCAGGATATCGGCAGTGTAATGGACTTTCAGTAACCTCCATTGTCGATGTGTCACCAGAGAGACGACGTATAGCGGAAGAAAATTTTGGTCTTACAGCTTACTCTACATTTGAGCAACTTGTTAAAGCCGAAGATCTTGATTTTATCGATGTGTGTACTCCTCCTGACACTCACGCTATCTATAGCGCTCAGGCATTAGATTATGGACTTCACACATTATGTGAAAAACCTGTCTTTTTACCTGACTTATCGGGATATAGGGACCAAATATCCAAAATAACTTCAAGCGATAAACTGTTTTATCCTTGTCACGTATACAAGTTTTCTCCTGTACTTACAGAAGTGCGAAAAATCGTGCAGGCAGGGGGGTTAGGAAAAATTGTGTGTGCAGATTTCAAAACCTTACGCTTAGGTCATGCCTTAGGCGTAAAAGATTGGGATCCAGATTGGAGAAGAAAATCGAGCATATCAAAAGGAGGGATTCTTCGCGATCATGGACCGCATAGTATATACGCAGCAATGCACCTAACTAATTCCACTCCCCTATCAGTTTCATGTATCTCAGGACGGTTTCGTGATGTATTTCCAGACACTGAGGATACAGCTTTTGTTCGTATGCACTGTACAAATGATGTAGAAGTAAGCTTTACATTATCATGGTCGGCTGATCATAGAAGTACCTGCTATAGCATATCAGGAACTCGAGGTTCAATAATAGTTAATGATGATGAACTAACTTATGCATCAGATGGAAAAGTCATTAAAAAAACAATCAATTCTGAATTCAATGATCCTACACATAAAAGTTGGTTTCGGGATATGTTTCTTGATTTTGAAGATTTAGTTATGAATCCAACACGTCGTGCTCCACTAATCATTGAGTCGCTCGTGACATCGGCTACTATAGACGCAGCATATGATTCCAGTTTCCAATCAGGAAAATGGATTGATTTGGATATTCCTAATTACTCAGCAACTTGAATTATGAGTTTAACTTTAAGAAATAATAAGGGACTTCTCTTTAGATTTATATATAGTTCCGCGAGTAATTATGCTTTGCTACTTAGACGCAGCTAGATTTACCAAAATTTACAATAAATTGATTCTAGAGCAAATAGGAGAGTTTTAATGTCAATAAAAACAGGTCAGCGGATAACGTTGAACGAATCACAATCTTGGCTGGCACTTTGCCTGCTTTGTTTACCAACCGCTGTGCTTGCTTTAGATATGAGTGCATTATACTTGGCTTTAGCACACATAGCTGCCTCTCTTGACACTACGTCAGTAGAAGAACTGTGGATTTTAGACATCTACCCACTCATGATTGCAGGATTTCTGATGCCAATGGGAGGAATGAGTGATCGTTGGGGAAATCGTCGCGTCTTATTAATTGGGGGCGCTGCTTTCGCAGTGCTTTCAGCTGTAGCTTCTATGTCACCAACCTCCTCTATTCTCATTATAGTAAGGGCAGCACTAGGCATTGCTGGTGCAACACTTATGCCAGCGACCCTTGGTCTGATAAGTGAGATATTCCAAAATCCACACCATCGTAGACGAGCAATTGCAATATGGACTGCTGCTTTCATGGCGGGGTTTGCTCTTGGGCCAATAATAGGTGGGGCTTTATTGGAATTTTTTGGATGGGAAGCTATTTTTCTCTTAGCTGTTCCTGTAATACTTCCCTTGCTAATAGCTGGTCCGATAGTTTTTCCTAAAGGATTTAAGCTTGAAAACCAAAAACAATACGATTGGATTAGTAGTATACTTTTTCTTGCTACTATACTTCCGCTTGTTTATGGGTTTAAAGGACTTGTCAGTACTGAAATAAAGCTAAGTACTACTTTGGTTTTAGCTTGGGGGTTTATTGCCGGAGGAATATTTGTTATTCGGCAACTTAAAGTCAGTAATCCCCTTCTGGATCTTAAAATGATCCTATCCAATGCAGGAGTAGCGACTGCATTGATGATACTTTTATTGGGGCCTTCTATTATAGGAGGCTTAACTCTTTTTGTACCTCAATATCTCCAGCTAGCTTACGGACTAAGTCCTGTTGCTGCTGGCGCATCAATTGCACCTGCATCACTTGGACTGCTTATAGGAGCGCTTATATCTCCCGCCCTTTCAAGGAAAATGAAAAGCAGTGGAGCAGTTATTGGGATAGGATTTCTCGTGATGTCAGTAGGTCTTATTACTATAGCGCTTGGCGTTCAACTAGGCCCAGTGTGGGTGATAGCAGGTATTGTTGTTGTGTATTTAGGGGCAGGTCCTTTCGATGCACTAGGTACTGATATCGTGATTTCCTCAGCACCCGAAGGCAAGAGTGCTTCAGCAGGTGCAGCAGCTGAAACAGCGACTGAACTTGGTATGGGACTAGGTATAGCCCTTTTCGGTACACTAGGGACAGTTGTTTACCAACGAATTTTAGCCGGAGGCCTTGTTAGTAGCGATATTAATAGTTCTATCGTAGAACATGCTGCGAACTCATTTTCTATCGCTATGGCAGAAGCCTCCACGTTAGGAGGAGTTAAAGGTGCTTATCTTAGGGAACAAGCAAGTGATGCCTTTGCATCGGGTCTTGCTGTAGTTGCAGGTTCTACTGTAATAATTGCTATATTTTTATCCATAGTATCTTTTATTTTTCTTCGAAAAACAGCTTAAGCGAGTTTCCAAATGGAGAAGTATTGTGATAGTGACTGCTCCCCGCCCTGTCGGGCGAGGCTTCCCACTTCCTAGGCCGCAACCGTCTGTGTGACGGATTTACACTGGCCTCCATGGGCAGAAACGACGAGTCCCGCCGCTT
>NZ_JBEJZY010000064.1:0-21297 GCF_040256935.1 Photorhabdus viridis | reverse complement strand
GCGGCGATAGCGCGGTGGTCCCACCTGACCCCATGCCGAACTCAGCAGTGAAACGCCGTAGCGCCGATGGTAGTGTGGGGTCTCCCCATGTGAGAGTAGGGAACTGCCAGGTTTTAATTTAGCTTTGTGTGATGAAGAATGACACAGGGTGTTGTGGGTAGAAAGCCGGATAAAATCGCTGAGAGTGATTTTGAACGTTGCAGAAAGCGGCGGTCCGAATGGCAGAAGGGCTTTTCGTAAACTACCCCGATAGGTATTGAAATTTTATGTTATGGTAACAACATAAAGAACAAGAAATTCGGTGGTGCGGTAGTTCAGTTGGTTAGAATACCGGCCTGTCACGCCGGGGGTCGCGGGTTCGAGCCCCGTCCGCACCGCCACTTAATTTACAGAGAAACCCTGAGAGAAATCTCAGGGTTTTTTCTGTTTAATAAATATTAAAATCAATAATTCCCTCATTATATTTGATAAAATCAGGTGGTTTTAATATTACTTTCTGCATTGAAGAGGTTTTTCACGTGGTAAAGAAAACCTATGCAATAAGATATGTCGCTGGGCAACCTGTTGAACGTGTTTTTCCGATGTCAACCCACCAGCTTGGAAGGTCATTACCTGTAGGTATTCCTTTGATTACTGATACAAATGAGCTTAGGGTTGTTGTATGGAATATTTATAAACAGCAGCGCCCTTCATGGAGAAAGGTTCTGAAGGAGCTTACTAATGAAAGCCAGTTAATTTTATTGCAAGAAGCGCAGACAACCCCTGATTTAGTTGAATTTGCTACTTCAAATTATTTGACAGCTGATCAAGTTCCCGCATTTTTATTGCCTCAACATCCCTCTGGTGTAATGACGCTAGCAACTTCTCATCCTATCTATTGTTGCCCATTGAGAGAGAAAGAGCCTCTTTTACGCTTATCTAAATCAGCTCTTATCACTGTTTATTCTTTACAGGATAATCGCCAGTTGATGGTTATTAATGTACATGCGATAAATTTCAGTTTTGGTGTGGATGTGTATAGCCGTCAGCTGAATAATATTGGTGTTCATATTCGTTTACATAATGGCCCGGTAATTATGGCTGGTGACTTTAATGCATGGAGTAAGCAACGATTAAATGCTCTTAAGCGTTTTACCGGACATTTACATCTTAAAGAAGTATCTTTTACTGATGATTGTCGAACAATTGCATTTGGAAGACCTTTAGATTTTATTTTTTATCGAGAGTTAAATGTATCTAATGCTATTGTTATGCCTACAGATGCTTCTGATCATAATCCTCTTATTGCGAATTTTTATTAATATTTTATTTTAAAAGCATGTTTATCTATTTTTTTATGAAAGATTATTATTTGATTTTTCATTTAACTTATTGAAAGTAAATGTAATTGTTTTTTATATATAAGTGGATTTATATTCCAAAAATAAAAAATTATTCTTATTAGTCTAATCTGCCATATTAAAATATTAGTTATATCATATTTAGACAGATAAGAATAAATGCCAGATTATTCTGGCATTTATAAGGATGTATTATTTAATTTGATGAGTTTGGGAAGTATTTTTCTTTATACTCAAGAAATAGGTAATTGACAATAAGGCTACCCATGCAATTCCTACAATTAATGCAATACGGGTTTTCTCAAAATAGCCCAGTAATACAATAACGAATACCATAAAGATAATTGTTAATATTGGTGCTATTGGCCACATAGGAACAGGGAATTTTAGTGTTTTAACTTCTTCTTTACTCATTTTGCGGCGCATAGCAACCTGAGAAAGCAGGATCATCAGCCATACCCACACAGTGGCAAATGTTGCGATAGAAGCAATGATAACGAAAATTTCATTCGGAAGCAGATAATTAAGAACAACGCCAATCAGCAGGACGGTTGACATAACGACCACCGTCATCCACGGTACACCATTACGGCTCAGCTTGGTGAATGATTTAGGCGCTTGTCCTTCTTGGGCCATACCATACATCATTCGGCCAGCACCAAAAATATCGCTGTTAATCGCAGAAATTGCGGCAGTAATAACCACAATGTTGAGAATATTAGCCGCAGAATTGATACCTAAGCTGGAAAAAATTTGTACGAATGGACTCCCTTCCTGACCAATTTGATTCCACGGATAGATACACATCAGAATAAACAGGGTCAATACGTAGAACAACAAAATACGGAAAGGAACAGCATTGATTGCTTTTGGGATAGTTTTTTCAGGATTTTTAGCTTCGCTGGCAGTGATGCCAATAACTTCAATACCACCAAAAGCAAACATCACAATGGCAAGTGAAGCTATTACACCACTGATGCCATTAGGCATAAAACCGCCATATTCCCATAAACTGGAAATACCGGTTACATGGTCTGTTTCCTGACCGAATCCATATATCATGATAGCCATGCCGCCGATAATCATAGCAATAATTGCGGTAACTTTCACAATAGACAGCCAGAATTCCATTTCACCAAAAATCTTCACGTGGCAAAGATTAATTGCGCCAATGAAGCAGATAATACTCAGCACCCAGATCCACTGTTCTACATGAGGAAACCAGAGCTTCATATAAAAGCCGAATGCAGTAACGTCAGCTAGGCAGACAATCAGCATTTCGAATATATAATTCCATCCGGTTAGAAATCCGGCCAAAGGACCGAGGTAATGGCTGGCATAGTGTGAAAAAGAGCCGGCTACTGGGTGGTGAACAGCCATTTCACCTAATGCACGCATCACCATAAATACAGCGGCCCCGCCGATTAAATAGGCGAGTAATACGGCTGGGCCAGCTTGTTGGATAGCAGCTGCGGAGCCATAGAACAGCCCTGTGCCTATTGCGGAGCCTAATGCCATAAAGCGGATGTGCCGCCCGGTTAGACCCCGTTTCAGCTGAGTTTCATTATTCTGCATTATTTATTCCTGTCACTTTCTCAGGCTAGATATATTTTAAGCGCACAATGCCCCGACAAGCTTTATATTAGCTGAGCGAAGCAAACTCTGTACCTTACCATAAAGATTGATGTCCGCGGGATAGATATCTGTAATAATGCGCTCCTATCTAATGAAACCAGAGATTTTTATGTTTTACCCGATTAACGAAATATTTCAGACATTGCAGGGAGAAGGTTTTTTTACGGGAGTCCCGGCAATTTTTATTCGTCTACAAGGGTGTCCGGTTGGTTGTAGCTGGTGTGATACTAAACACACCTGGGAGAAAGAAGCCAAAAAGCAACGGATGCTGGAGACAATCTTATTGAAGACGAGTGAAAGCGATGAATGGGGTGAAGCATCACCTGAGCAAATTGCAGCACTGTTTGTTCAACAGGGATATACTGCGCGTCATGTTGTTATTACTGGTGGTGAGCCTTGCCTTTATGATCTTACTCCTCTGACTGAAGAGTTAGAAAGCCTTGGCTATCAATGCCAGATAGAAACCAGTGGTACGTATCATGTTAAATGTTCTTTTGCCACTTGGGTGACAGTTTCGCCAAAAGTTAAAATGCGTGGTGGTTATCAGGTATTGCAGCAAGCTTTGCAGAGAGCTAATGAAATAAAACATCCAGTTGCACGTGAAAGAGACATTGAAGCACTGGATGAGTTATTAGCGGCATTGGATGACAACTCGTCGCGTATTATTGCATTGCAACCGATTAGCCAGAAAGAAGACGCTACTCGTTTATGTATTGAAACTTGTATTGCGCGCAATTGGCGGCTTTCTATGCAAACACATAAGTATTTGAATATTGCCTGAGAGATTACTGCACTGGAGGTTTCCTGGTGCAGTAATTTGTTTCACTTTCCGCGGAAAATACATCCTGCGTTACAGGTTTCTTTCACCATAACGGCACTGAGTTGTGGAATTGAGGGTTTAACCTTCGCCCAAATCCAGGCTGCCAGTATTTCGCTGGTTGGGTTTTCCAGTCCAGGGATATCATTCAGGTAGTGGTGATCTAACTGTTCCCAAACGGGTTTAAATACAGTTTTTAGATCAGCAAAGTCCATGATCCAACCACTATGAGGATCGACTTCCCCGGTAATTTCCAGTCGAACCATAAATGAGTGCCCATGCAGGCGTCCGCATTTATGGCCTTTTGGAACATGTGGTAGGTGGTGGGCGGCTTCAAACTGAAAATCTTTAAAAATCGTTGTGCTCATAGTGGTTCTCCCTGACTTCAAAAAACCCGCTATTCTACCCGATCTTCTGAATTAAACCTGGTTTTTTCCTTTTTTTGCAATTGCCCTTATTAACTGTTTTATAGATATATTAAACCTGTAAATATGGTTAGGCGTTTTGGTTATTTGATATTGCGATAGTTTCTTTAAATAGTGACAAGTTGCTGAGATAACCTTACTAACTACCCCTATTTATTTTCTTTACTAAAGATAACAGACATTGGTAATCGTAAAGGGCAGCACAGGATAATGAGCATAAAACCACCTTCAATTTCACTTCTGCCGGTTTCGCCTGAACAGCTAGCACGTTTGCAATCGGCAATTGGGGATTTTTCACCGAATCAGTTAGCTTGGCTGTCTGGTTATTTTTGGGGCATGATGAATCAACAGCCAAAGGTTCAGTCCGTGGCTTCAGCGATTCCGGCACAGGAGACGATTACAGTAATTTCAGCTTCACAGACAGGTAATGCCCGCCGTTTAGCTGAACAGCTTCGTGATGATCTGTTGGCAGAGAAACTCAATGTTAATCTGTTCAATGCCGGTGATTATAAATTCAAACAAATTGCTCAAGAGAAAATGCTCATCATTGTCGCTTCTACGCAAGGTGAAGGAGAACCAGCCGAAGAAGCGATTGCATTATATAAATATCTCTATTCTAAAAAGGCGCCGAAGCTGCGTGGTACTGAGTTTGCTGTTTTTGGTCTGGGTGATACTTCTTATGAGAAATTCTGTCAGGCAGGAAAAGATTTTGATAATCGTCTGAATGAATTGGGGGCTCAACGGCTTCTGGATCGTGTCGATAGTGATGTGGAATATCAGGAGGTTGCGGCTCAGTGGCGTAAGCGATTAACTGAAATCCTGAAACAGCGTATTCCTGTGCAGACAAATACGGCGATGACTTTTGTACAGAGCGAATCGGTACATGAAGTTTTTTCAACTCCTTATACTAAGCAGGCGCCATTGACAGCGGCCTTAGCAACCCGTCAGAAAATAACGGGCCGTGGTTCTGATAAAGATGTTCGCCATATTGAAATTGATCTGGGAGATTCAGGTCTGCGTTATCAACCAGGTGATGCTTTGGGTGTCTGGTTTAAAAATGATCCGGCTCTGGTGGATGAATTGTTGAATCTACTCTGGTTGGAAGGAACAGAACAGGTTGAGATTAATGGTCAGAAATTACCATTAAGGGAAGCGCTGATCAGCCATGTTGAGCTAACCCAAAACACCAGCTTGATTGTAGAAAAATATGCTGTGCTGGCAAAAAATGAAAAATTACTGTCTCTGATTGCTGATAAACAGGCATTACAGCAATACGCTCACAATAAACCTATTGCTGATATGGTAAGAGAGGCTGCTTCTCAGCCAGAAGCTCAACAGTTTATTGATTTATTGCGGCCTCTAACGCCAAGGCTTTATTCAATTTCCTCCTCTCAGGCTGAAGTAGAAAATGAAGTTCATATTACAGTCGGTGTTGTTCGTTATGAAATTGATGGACGGGCTCGTACTGGCGGTGCATCCGGCTATTTGGCAGATCGCTTACAGGAAGAGGGCGATATTCGTATTTTTATCGAGCATAACGACAATTTCCGCTTGCCTGCCAATCCGCAAACACCTGTCATCATGATTGGGCCGGGAACTGGAATCGCTCCATTCCGGGCATTTATGCAGCAAAGAGATACAGATGGCGCTGAGGGGAAAAATTGGCTGCTCTTTGGTAATCCACATTTTACGGAAGATTTTCTCTATCAAGTGGAGTGGCAGCGTTATGTCAAAGATGGTCTGTTGACTCGTATTGATCTAGCGTGGTCCCGCGATCAGCAGCATAAGGTTTATGTTCAGGACAAATTGCGTGAACAGGGTGAAGAAGTATGGCGTTGGATAAAGGAAGGGGCACATCTGTATGTATGTGGTGATGCAAACCGCATGGCGAAAGATGTGGAGCGTGCATTGCTGGATATTATTTCTGAGTATGGTGGCATGGATGCCGAACAGGCAGATGAATTCTTAAGTGAACTGCGCCTTGAGCGCCGTTATCAGAGGGATGTGTACTAATGAGTGATAAACAACATGGTCCTTTGATTGTCGAAGGTAAACTGGCTGATAGTGAGCGTATGAAGCAGGCGAGTAACTTCCTGCGAGGTACAATCAGTGAAGATTTAACCAATGGCTTAACGGGAGGTTTCGCAGGGGACAATTTCCTGTTGATTCGCTTTCATGGCATGTATCAGCAGGATGATCGTGATATTCGTGCTGAACGGGCAGCGCAAAAACTGGAGCCACGCCATGCGATGATGTTGCGCTGTCGTCTGCCGGGTGGTGTTATTACGCCGCAACAATGGCTGGGTATTGATAAGTTTGCTGAAGAGAACACTCTGTATGGCAGTATCCGGTTGACTAATCGTCAGACATTTCAATTTCATGGCATTTTGAAAGGGGATGTAAAACCCGCACAGCAATTACTGAATCAGGTTGGTCTGGATTCGCTTGCGACGGCGAATGACGTTAACCGAAATGTGCTTTGTACTTCGAATCCTATTCAATCAGAGTTGCACCAGCAAGCCTACGAATGGGCGAAGAAAATTTCAGAACATTTGCTGCCACGCACCCGAGCTTATGCTGAACTCTGGCTGGATAAAGAAAAAGTCGCAACTACTGATGAAGAGCCGATTCTTGGTGCGACTTATTTGCCTCGTAAATTTAAAACCACGGTTGTTATCCCTCCTCAGAATGATGTTGATCTACATGCCAACGACCTGAACTTTATTGCTATTGCAGAAGGTGGGAAGTTGATTGGTTTTAACGTGCTGGTGGGTGGTGGTTTGGCAATGACTCACGGTGATAAAAATACGTATCCACGTATGGCGAGTGAATTTGGTTATATTCCGCTTGAGCATACATTGGCGATTGCTGAATCTGTAGTGACTACTCAGCGTGACTGGGGGAACCGGACCGAGCGTAAAAATGCCAAAACCAAATATACGTTGGAGCGGGTTGGTGTTGACACCTTTAAAGAGGAAGTGGAAAAACGCGCAGGCGTGAAATTTGAAGCAATCCGGTCTTATGAATTTACTGGTCGTGGTGATCAAATTGGCTGGCTGAAAGGAATCGATGATAAATGGCATTTGACGCTGTTTATTGAGAATGGTCGCCTTTTGGACTATCCCGGCAGACCACTGAAAAGTGGCATTGCCGAAATTGCAAAAATCCACAAAGGGGATTTTCGCCTGACAGCTAACCAAAACTTAATTATTGCTGGTATTCCTGAAGGTGAAAAACAACGAATTGAAACTATCGCCCGAGAACATGGGCTGATTGATAATAAAACCACAGTCCAGCGTGAAAACTCAATGGCCTGTGTCTCTTTCCCAACCTGCCCGTTAGCAATGGCTGAAGCTGAACGTTTCTTACCGGAGTTTGTCACTTACGTTGAACAACTGATGGATAAACATGGTATTAGTGATGAACATATTGTCTTGCGGGTGACAGGTTGCCCAAATGGCTGTGGTAGAGCTATGTTGGCGGAAGTGGGGCTGGTGGGTAAAGCGCTTGATCGTTATAACCTTCATCTTGGCGGTAACCGGATCGGTACTCGTATTCCTCGAATGTATAAAGAAAATATCAGTTCTGAAGCAATCTTATCCATCATGGATGAACTTATCGGGCGTTGGGCGGTAGAGCGGCAACCAAATGAGGGCTTTGGCGATTTCCTGATCCGTACCGATATTATCAAACCGGTACTGGATTCGGCCCGCGATTTTTATGATTGGCAGGAGGTGGTATGAGCCAACTCAGCTTATCACAATTGGTTGGAGTGGAGACAGAACAGCAGGAGACATTACTGGTTGAAGTTAATCAGCGACTTGAAATTATGGATGCTCATCAGCGGGTAAATTGGGCATTGGAGAATTTGCCGGGGGAGTTTGTTCTTTCTTCCAGTTTTGGCATTCAGGCGGCGGTATGTCTTCATTTAGTAACACAGGAATACCCGAATATCCCTGTCATCCTTACTGATACTGGCTATTTATTCCCTGAAACTTATCAATTCATAGATAAATTAACAACGCAACTGAAACTGAATCTGCAAGTATTCAGTGCTGAACACTCTCCAGCCTGGCAAGAAGCACGTTATGGAAAATTGTGGGAACAAGGTGTAGAGGGAATAGAACGTTACAATCAGATTAATAAAGTCGAGCCAATGAAGCGTGCTTTAAAAAATCTGAATGCACAAAGCTGGCTTGCTGGTTTACGTCGCCAGCAATCTGAAAGCCGATCAAAATTACCGGTTTTGTCTATACAGCGTGGCGTATTTAAGATCTTGCCGATTATCGACTGGGATAATAGACGTGTACATCAATATCTTACAAAGCATGGGTTGGAATATCATCCATTGTGGGAACAGGGTTATCTCTCTGTTGGCGATATCCATACAACCCAAAAATGGGAACCGGGCATGAGTGAAGAACAAACTCGTTTCTTTGGATTAAAGCGAGAATGTGGGTTACATGAAAATTAAAAAACGGATATTTCCTGAGGGGGATTGATGATAAAGCCCTCGCTTTGTTTTATGGCGGGGGCGTGGTTGCTTCTGCGGCTGGGTTGCATAGTTAACAAACAATCTCTTCCACTTATCTATTTAATTATCACCTTACAATTTACTAAATCTGTTAGCTTTCTTGCAGATTTAGTTGATTAATTTGCACAACCTGCCGTTCCTGCACATCATGGAACTTATTGTATTTATAATGACTTCTTAACAAAAACTATGATTAAAGTTGCACTTATTGACGACCATGTAGTCGTCCGTTCCGGCTTTGCCCAATTACTAACGCTTGAGCATGATCTTGAGATTGCCGGGCAATACGCCAGTGCTAGCGAAGCCTGGCTGGATTTACTCAGAAACCCGATTGATGTGGCAGTGATGGATATCGCTATGCCGGATGAGAGTGGTTTGCATCTGCTCGCCCGGTTACGGCAAAAACGGCCTGATTTTCGCACCATTATTCTCAGCATTTATGACACCACGGCATTTGTACAAAGCGCTTTGGATGCCGGAGCTTGCGGTTATCTCACTAAACGATGTGGCCCGGAAGAATTAGTACAGGCAGTACGCTCAGTACATAAAGGCGGTTTTTATCTGTGTGCTGATGCACTGAAAGCCCTGCGTCAGACACCACAAGAAGTTAAAGCACTGCAAGCCCTGACACCCAGAGAACGGGAAATATTTGATTTGCTCATCAATGGCATCACGGTTAAAGCTATCGCTGAACAACTTAATCTCAGCCATAAAACTGTTCATGTTCATCGTGCCAATATTCTTGGCAAATTGCAGTGCGAGAGCACGATCGAGCTGGTTCATTATGCCCTGCAACATCAGATTCTGACAGGGAACGTATGAACGGAAGAACACGATTTGGCCTGTTATCACTATTCCTGCTGATTTTTTATTCGTTGAGCTGGCTTGCTCTGTGGACCATCAGTTTCTACCTGAATGATAATGGGCAACAGGCTGCACTGCTGCTGCCACAAGGGTTACGGCTGGCGCTGCTTGTTCTGCTGGGGCGTCGCTATCTGCCAATCCTGTTAGCAACCGAGGTTATCATCTTGCTATGGCTCGATAGCGAGCAGCTTATTACTAACAATATTATTCTGTTATCGCCATTTCTCAGCTTGATGCCTACCTTTATGGTACAGCGGAGCTGGTGGCGCTATACCTTATATTGGCAACGGCTCTCTATTTTGCTGGCAGCCGTTGCCGCCAATAGTATGTTACAGGCTGTCTGTCTGGGATTTTCTCTGACTGCCAGCGCCAGCCATCTGTTTCTTACCTCTTTGACCGGCGGGGTTTTACTATCGCCTTTTGTTTATCTGATCTATGAATATCTGCGTCAGCAACATCTGAGAAATATTCTGGAACCTGACCATCCGGATCCACAGTTACGCACTTCATTGGTGATGTGGTGCTGCCTGTTCTGCTTTCTGGGATTGAGTGCTCAGATCTTTATGTCACCGGAAATTGAGCGGCTTTTGGTAATCCTGGTATTTATTCCCAATGTATTTATGGCCTATCGCTATGGCTGGCAAGGTGGCGTATTGGCGGCTTTACTGGGCAGTCTGATGATAACGTCAGCCCGGCAATTTAGTGGCGCTTTTAACGATTTACGCGAATTGGAGATGTTCCTGACCATTCAGGCGCTATTAGGAATAGGGCTTGGAATAGCTATCAGTCGTCAACAGCAACTCTCTGAAAACCTGCAACGCTACCGTGAATTATTGGAGAAGGAGTTAACTGCCCGCCATATTCTGATGCAGAAACTGGTTCACACAGAAGAAGATATTTGCAAAAGTATTGCCCGCGAGTTACATGATGAAATTGGGCAAAATATTACTGCTATCCAAATTCAGGCAACACTGGTAAAGCGCACTGCCACTACCCCGGCAATAGCAACGATCGCAGAGCAAATCAATCATCTTGCCCAACAAATCCATCAATCTACTCGTCAATTACTGCGTCAATTGAGGCCACCGGTTCTGGAAGAGATGTCTTTAGAAAAAGCGTTTCACCATTTAATTAATGAGTTTGCTTTTAAGCAGCAGGGTATTAATTGCCAGTTGAATTATCAACTTCCCCAAAATCCAGCGAATGAAACCGTGGTTTTTACTCTTTATCGTTTGGTTCAGGAGTTACTGAACAATATCAGCAAACATGCCAAAGCGACCCGCATCGATATCACGCTGCGGCAATGCAGGAATGTGATCGAACTCAGAATCAGTGATAACGGCATTGGTATCACTGAAGATAAAAGGAAAGGCGGGTTTGGCCTCCAGGGGATTGAAGAGCGCATCCGGGCGTTAGGTGGAGACTGGCAGTTAAACAACGATAACGGTACTCGCATAATTGTTAACCTGCCCACAAATTCTGATGAAAATCAAGTATAACTAAGAATGATTCCTAATTACCTAAAACCTTATCCCATCCATTTTCATTAATGTTTCTTTACATTCCTTTTTCATGGAGGAATCGCATATGCAAACCACCAGCCAGGAACAAGTTTCACAACGTTATCGCTACTGGCGCAGCCGTTTGCTGATTTCCATGATTATTGGTTATGCTGCATTTTATCTGACACGAAAAAGCTTCAACTTTGTTATGCCGGTCATGCAGTTGGAACTGGGGCTGGATAAAGGGGATATCGGCTGGATAACCAGCCTGTTTTACCTGGCTTACGGCGGCTCAAAATTTATTTCCGGTGTATTCCATGATCGCACCGGCTATCGCTGGTTTATGGGTGCCGGATTAGTGATGACTGGCGTGCTGAACATTATTTTCGCTTTTTGTTCATCATTTCCTGCACTACTGATTATCTGGACACTGAACGGCTTCTTTCAAGGTTGGGGATGGCCGCCCTGCGCCAGGTTACTGACACATTGGTACTCCCGCAATGAACGGGGTTTCTGGTGGGGATGCTGGAATATCTCCATCAATGTTGTCGGTGTCACTATCCCGATGCTGTCAGCTTTTTTGGCGACGACTTACGGCTGGCAAGCAGCGCTGATGATGCCGGGAATTATCGGTATTTTACTGGGTATCTGGCTCTGCCATCAGTTATGCGACATACCACAAAAGCAAAGTTTACCCAGTGTAGGGCACTGGCGACAGGATTCACTAGAGCTTCGGCACGAGCAGTTATCGCCCCCCATGCCGATGATGCAGATACTGCGGGACACAATACTGATTAACAGAACTATCTGGTTATTAGGGCTCTCCTACATTCTGGTTTACCTCATCAGAATGGCGATTAATGACTGGGGAAATCTGTGGTTGTCAGAAACACATGGCGCCAATCTGCTCAGTGCCAACGCAACACTCTCGCTGTTTGAGCTGGGCGGTTTAACAGGCGCACTTTTTTCCGGCTGGGGATCTGATTTACTGTTCCGCGGTCAACGCGCCCCGATGATTTTACTGTTTGCCCTGGGGTTGTTTATCTCTGTCACCGCATTGTGGCTAATGCCCATTCATCACTATGCGCTGTTGGCAGTCTGTTTCTTCAGTATCGGTTTTTTTATATTTGGCCCGCAAATGCTGATTGGGCTGGCGGCAACAGAATATTGCCATAAACAAGCCGCCGGAACGGTCACTGGTTATCTGGGGTTGTACGCCTATTTGGGCGCTGCAATGGCAGGCTGGCCGCTAAGTCAGGTCGTTGCACACTATGGCTGGTCAGGGATGTTTGCCCTGCTCACCATCGCAGCCGCCATGATGGGTTTGCTGTTGATGCCACTGTTAATGGCAAACGTCAGTAAAAGGGAACATATGGCAGGGGTAGCATCGCTACTTTCCAATGATAAGAAGTTCTGAATACAAAGGACAAAATAATGAAACTGAAACCTTTCTCTACACTTATCGCTGCGGGTCTGGTCGTTGCTGCATTTACCCACAGTGCTCAGGCAGCCGGTCGCTTGATTGTTTATTGCAGTGCGACTAACGCCTTGTGTGAAGCCGAAACCAGAGCATTCGGTGAAAAATATAATGTAAAAACCACGTTTGTCCGTAACGGTTCAGGCAGTACCTTGGCGAAAATTGAAGCGGAAAAACGTAATCCACAAGCTGACGTCTGGTACGGCGGCACGCTGGATCCACACTCTCAGGCAGGAGAGATGGATCTGCTGGCCCCATATAAATCCCCTAATCTGGCGCAAATTATGCCGCAGTTCCGTGATCCGGCCAAACGTAAGGGCAACTACACTTCTGCGGTTTACGTCGGAATTCTTGGCTATGGCGTCAATACCGAACGTCTGAAAGAGAAAAATATCCCTGTTCCAACCTGCTGGAAAGATTTGACCAAACCGATTTATAAAGGTGAAATCCAGATCGCCGATCCTCAAAGTTCAGGCACCGCTTACACCGCACTGGCAACCTTTGTTCAGTTATGGGGCAAAGATCAGGCATTTGATTACCTGAAAAAGCTGAATGCCAACATTTCCCAATACACTAAATCTGGTGTCGCACCAGCACGTAACGCCGCCCGTGGTGAATCCGCCATCGGCATCGGCTTCCTGCATGATTACTCTCTGGAAGTGGAAAACGGCGCACCATTGAAACTTATCGCACCATGTGAAAGTACCGGATATGAAATCGGCGGCGTCAGTATCATCAAAAATGCTCGCAATATGGACAACGCTAAACTATTTATTGACTGGGCGCTGTCCAAAGAAGCACAAGAACTGAGCTGGAAGAAAGGTAAAGCCTATCAGATCCTGACCAACACCACAGCAAAAGCGTCTCCTCTGGCACTTAAATTGTCCGATCTGAAGCTGATCAATTACGACATGGATAAATTTGGCGCTAATGATATGCGTAAAGCACTCATCACCGAATGGGTGACAGATGTGAAGATGGCTAAATAAAGTCTATCAAGGGCGGGTAACACCGTCCTTAGAAACTATCCATCGGGCTATCTTGTTTTCCCGTACTCATAACGCCACAAGGATAGATTCTTACTGCTGTTGCCTCACGATAATAATAAAAGAGGGAAATTATGTCTTACACGCTTACTTTGCCTACCAGACAGAAGCAGGATGCTGTGTTCTGGTGGATTGCCCTAACATGGTTGGCTTTCGCCCTTTTGCCATCCTGGAGCCTGGACTACGGCCTTTTCGACTCCACTCAAGATGAGATTTTCACCGCCTATGGCTGGAACGGATTAAACATCAGTTTACTGTGGTTCTTGCTCCCATTGGCGCTGTTACTACGCCCACTCACGCCAGCAAACCGCAATCAGCGTAACCGGCACTATTTTGATGCGTGTTACGCCTTATTATGCGCTTTGTTTGTTATTATCAGTGCGGCCATTATTGGTCGTGGACTGGGATACTCGACGATTATTTTGTTTATCTCATTGAGCTCAATTATTACCCTTGCCCTGACCCGTCTTGAATGGCTGGGTGGTGATCGTTTTGTTATCGGCTCACTGGTTGCGGTTATTGTCCTGATCGGGGCATTTATCCTTTATCCGAGTATTGCCATCTTTATACCGATGTTTACGGATGATACCGGTCAATTTGCTCCATTTGCCTTTATCTCGATCTTGGGACAGGCACATATTATTCAGGTTATCACTAACTCCATTCTGCTCTCGCTGGCAGTGGGTGTAGGTTGTACCTTCTTCGGGCTGGTTCTGGCAATTTATACCTCCAGAATCGCCCGTCGCTCTGCCATTATTGGCCGGGTATTCTCTATCTTGCCCATCGTCACACCCCCGTTTGTTGTCGGCTTGGGCGTCACGCTGATGATGGGCCGTTCCGGTTATATTACCGAGTTTATGGCAACTTGGTTTGGCCTCACCAATACCAACTGGCTGTATGGCTTTACCGGTATCTGGCTGGCTCAGGTGCTGGCCTTTACGCCAATGGCGTTTATGATCCTTGATGGCGCCATTAAAACTATCCATCCTTCACTGGAAGAAGCTGCCTATACTCTGCGCGCCAATCGCTATCAAACTTTCTTCCATATTTTTATTCCGCTGTTGAAACCTGCACTGGCAAACGCTTTCCTGATCGTGATTGTTCAATCGCTGGCGGATTTCAGTAACCCACTGGTACTAGGCGGTAGCTTCGATGTACTGGCGACTCAGATTTATTTTTATATCACCGGTTCCCAGCTTGATTATCAGGCAGCCAGTACGCTGGGCGCTTCGCTTCTGGTTTTCTCCCTGCTGATATTCTGCGTTCAGTATATGTGGATTGGTAAACGCTCCTATGTCACGGTTTCCGGTAAATCCTATCGTGGTGATGTACAGCCGCTGCCGACTTCGCTGGTTTGGGGTGTCTGTGCCATTTTGTTTATCTGGGTTGTGTTCAACATTCTGTTGTACGGCAGCATTTTCTACGGCAGTTTCACCGTAAACTGGGGAGTAGACTACACATTGACACTGGACAACTTTATCAAGCTGTTTGGTCAGGGGATGCATGATGGTGCATGGCCTTCATTACTGGATACACTGCTCTACGCCGGTATCGCTGCCCCGATTACTGCTATCCTTGGTCTGCTTATCGCTTATATCGTTGTACGTCAGGAATTCCGTGGTAAGAAAACGATCGAATTCACCACCATGCTGTGCTTTGCCGTACCGGGTACTGTTGCTGGGGTTTCCTACATTCTGGCCTTCAATGACTCACCTTTTTACCTCACCGGCACCGCGGCTATTGTCATTATCTCTATGACTATGCGAAACGTACCGGTAGGTATCCGCGCAGGCATTGCCGGCCTTGGACAGATTGATAAATCACTGGATGAAGCTTCGTTGAGCTTGCGCGCCGGATCGATGAGAACCATCTTCCATATTCTGTTGCCGTTATTGCGTCCGGCAATCCTGTCCGCCCTGATTTACAGCTTCGTCCGCGCCATTACTACCGTCAGCGCTATTGTATTTCTGGTCACACCAGAAACCCGCGTAGCGACCGCTTATATCCTGAACCGGGTGGAAGATGGTGAATATGGCGTCGCTATTGCTTACGGCTCTATTCTGATTGTGGTCATGCTGACCATTATTTTCCTATTTGACTATCTGATTGGCGAAGCACGGGTTTCTCGTTCCAAAGCCAAAAATGCACAGTAATCACGGAGTGACGACATGGCACAACAAAATTTTGTCGAACTGAAAAATGTAACCAAACGGTTCGGTAGCAACACCGTGATCGATAATCTGGATTTGTCTATCCCACAAGGGCATATGGTAACGCTGTTAGGGCCATCTGGTTGTGGTAAAACCACCGTATTGCGTCTGGTTGCCGGGCTGGAAAAACCCAGCGAAGGTAAAATTTTCATTGATGGTGAAGACGTTACAGATCGTTCTATTCAGCAGCGGGATATCTGTATGGTATTTCAGTCCTACGCCCTGTTTCCACATATGTCGCTGGGAGAAAACATTGGTTATGGACTGAAAATGCTGGGGCGGCCTAAAGCAGAGATACGCACACGGGTTAAAGAAGCATTGGAACTGGTAGACTTGGCTGGTTTTGCAGATCGTTATGTAGATCAGATTTCCGGTGGTCAACAGCAACGTGTTGCACTCGCCCGCGCTCTGATCCTTAAGCCAAAAGTCCTGCTTTTTGATGAGCCGCTTAGTAACCTCGACGCTAATCTGCGCCGTAGTATGCGTGAAAAGATCCGCGAATTGCAGCAACAATTCAATATCACCTCGTTATACGTCACTCATGATCAGAGTGAAGCATTTGCGGTATCAGATACCGTATTGGTGATGAACAAAGGCAAAATCATGCAAATCGGCGCTCCACAAACGCTCTATCGCCAGCCTGCATCTGAGTTTATGGCGAGCTTTATGGGAGATGCCAACATCTTCCCTGCTATTCTGGGTTCTGATTATGTGGAAATTTTCCACTATCGCCTGCCACGGCCAGAAAACTTTACCACCCACTGTCAATCGGTAACGGTAGGTGTCAGGCCGGAAGCCATTACCCTGAGCCGTCAAGGAAATGCGAGCCAGCGTTGTACCATCAGCCATGTGGCTTATATGGGTCCACAATATGAAGTCACGGTAAACTGGCAAGATCAAACTCTGCTGTTACAGATTAATGCGATCCAATTACAGCCTAATGTTGGCGATAATTATTATCTGGAGATCCATCCATTTGGGATGTTTATGTTGGAAGAGAAAAGCAAAAGTTAATTTGATTTAAAAAAGTCCTGACTTTCAGATCAAGAGGCCGCCATCTGGCGGCCAGATGAATCATCATATAGATTTCGAGTTTCATACTTAAAAAATCGCACTTTTTGCTAAAGATATGAATTTTTACTTTAAATTTAACCTGTTACACAGAAAACAGTGAATAATTTATGAATTTTCAGTCATTAAATCTATTTTTAGAATTGAATTATTATAAATCAATATGATAAAGGCTATTTTAAGCAGCCTTCCTTTTTTAATTTAATCTCCCATACTTGCTCATAGATTTACATAATTACATGTTGGAAATCGAGAAAAGTACGAAATCCACTTTTATCCATCACCTGACCAAGATGATTCACCAGAAGGCATAGTGAAAAAAATTAAAGAATGGCGAGCTAAAAATGGCAAGCCTGGCTTTAAAAATTAGCAATAAATTCAAATTATTACCTTAACCGGTCTATTCACGTAGATAAATAAAATCGAACAAGTCCGGTTATTACTTTATGAAATAATGATTCGAAATCACATATGTCAACATATGTGGCAACATACAATTTCGCTAATACTACCTAATGGCGCAGGTTGACCATATTTATCCAGCAATGTTATTGAGCTATTACCATCTGCTTCCTATTGACAAGGAGTCGCCCACTTTCCAGCTTGATACAATGATCGGCTAAGTGAAAGAAACGATCGTCGTGGGTGATAGCGAGTACTGCTTTACCGCGCGCCGCCAACTCGGGTAATAGCTCCTGATAGAACACCGTCTTAAACAGCGGATCCTGATCAGCGGCCCATTCATCAAACAGATAGAATGGCCGATCTTCCAAATAGGCAACCACTAGAGCAAGACGTTTTCGTTGTCCCAGTGACAAATCGCGAGTTGAGAAACATCCATTTTCAATCTTTACCTTGTGATCCAAATGTAGTTTAGTGAGCAATTCATTAGCACGTGAATCCAATGTCGAATCGGTATCGCTCAAACCTATCAATGTTTCGAAGAGATAGAAATCGGAGAAAACCGCCGAGAATAGTTGACGATAGTTGGCTCTGTTGTTGTCAGTGATCACATGTCCATCAACGGTAATTGTGCCGTTTTCTGGTGTGTAGAGCCCGACCAACAACTTAGCGAGAGTCGTTTTGCCACTGCCGTTACCGCCAATTAAAAAAGTAATTTCCCCTCGTTTTAGTTTCATATCAATTGGACCAAGCTGAAATACCTTATCTTCCTTCTCTCGATAATAACTGTGGGTAAGGCCAGACAGACGCAGTAAAGTAGCTTCACCGAATTCATTAGCAGAAATCTGCTGTGTAAATTGGTCTTGCTCATTCAACTCTGATAATACATTTCCAATGCGATTCAGTGATACACGCGCCGCATTCAGTGCTGGAATACTGTTTAACAAACCGTCTAATGGCATCAACATAAACAGAAATATAATTACATAACCAGCGAGTGTCGTTACTTCGAGGCCCGGTATTACCGTCGGGGCAAATATAACCAGCCCCAAAAACATATAGAATAAAAAGAGTATCCAGCCAGCACCGAAAGCATAAACACCGAAAGCACGGGTGCGATGCTGGCGTACTGCGTCAATTTCACGACCAAGAGAGTTAGTGAAGAAAGCCTGAGTACGTGAGAAGTGTAACTTTAACTCTTTTGCGCCAGAGAATAATGCGTTGAAATGGCTGAATAGGCGATCTTGTGCTTTGCCCGCTGCGTTGAATGAGTTGATAGCTTTAGTTCCACCGAGGCTATAACCGAGTGAACCAATGATGACTATAGCCAGCGCTAAGAAAAATACGGGCCACGACAACCAGGCCAGATAACCCAGGCAGCCCAATACAATTGAACCTTGCATCACGATATTGGGCAGAGTGAAGAATAACAGTGATACATTGGTTGCATCGTCAGTGATGATGGATTGAGCGCGAGAGGAGCCAAGCACCTCAATCTGACGGAATGATGCACGGGTAACACGTTCTGAGATGAGTTCGCGCATCTTTGCCATCGTATTCTGGCTCAGTTTAGCGAAAATCACGCCACTAAGTATGCGGCAGGCAATAGCCAGCACAGCCAGAATACCGAAATACCAAGCGAGCGAGGAATAGCTATCGTTGGCGGTTGTCACTGCTTTATTGATTAATGTGATCAAAGAAACGCTGGAAATACCATTAGCAATGCTGGCAAAAACGGCAATGGCAAGTGCCCAGCGTGAACGGTATAACAGTGAGAGTAAGATCCGATAGGTTGGTTGTTTAATTTTCGAAGTGTTCATTTATAATCCATAAGTTCTGTACGTAATCTGGCGTTAAACATAATGTATTTATCCCTTCTGGCGGGTGGCACACTAAACCTTGTCTAAATCCAGGGAAGCAAATTTCCATACCACTACACTGAAAGCCAGATTGATAAAGGATGATAAAATGCCAGCCTCGCAAGGCTGGCTTAAGGTAAAAAAATCGGGTTATTCTACTTCATGAACAAACCCTCGAAATGAGAGCTAACATAATCCAACTTTTCCCACAGTAAAGTGGCAAGTTGATTAACGTGTGGGCTAGACAGCATAGTCATGTGATTACCAGGTGCTATTATTGTACTTAGCTGAGTAACATGCCTACGCCACATTTTCTTGTGAGTTTCTGTTTTATCAACATCTCCTTCTTTAGCGTTAATCAGATGAACAAGGCCCTTATAGCTGGTATGTGGTGTATAACTCGTGTTCAGATTGGCTTGCATAACTTGGACAACACCTTGCAACAGAGATGTACTCACATTCTCTGGAAAAATGCCAGCATTCACCAAGGCTTGAAGCAGGGAGCGAATCTGTTCATCCGGTTCCTGGTTTTCGAAGTCTTGTCTGGTAAACGGTAATGGCTGAGTCAGTATCATGTTGTAGATATCGATCAACTTCATTAGCGTTTCAATCCGGCCGACAGTTTTAGGAACACTATCCTGCGGATCAGGAGCACTGGTATCAACGAGTATGAGATCGGTGACCTTTTCTCCCTGCGCCTGTAGTTGCAATGCGATCTCAAAGGCTATCCAACCACCGAAGGAATGTCCTAGCAAGTGATAGGGGCCATGAGGCTGTGTTTGACGAATGGCCTGAATATAAGCGTGAGCCGTACTTTCAACACTAATATAAGGAGGAAGGTGCGCATCTATCAGGCCGCGAGACTGCAAAGCGTGTACAGGTAGCTTCGGTGGAAAGGACAATGACAACTCGATAAAACCGGAAGCGCTGGCACCTGCTCCAGGAATACAGAAAAGTGGCGGAATAGACTTGGCTCCATTTTGGATGATGATATTCGGGGTGTAGGTTGTGGGCAATAAGTGCTCAGTGATCAAATCAGCCACTTGGTTGAGCAAAGGCTGTTGCATGATGGAGTTATGAGTCCCACCAATAGGATAGAGTACGGAATTTTCTCCAACGATATTGCGCCAGCCACGCCAAGAGTCATACTCAGCAGGTAAATTATCTGCTGTATAGAGATGGATGGGTAAAGATGAAGCGGAAGCAATATATTTTCGACCAAATTGTAAAATGGTTCTCTGAGTATAAATACGAAAGAGGATATCCTCTTTTGTAATACCGGTTGGTAGCCATTGGTGTTCTTCACAAAAGGTAAGGAGTTGGTCCATGTCATTGAAGTCATAAAGCTTATCTAAATCATGTTTATCAATAACATTTATATGATCACGCAGATATCCAATAATCGTATTGATATCTTCCTGCGTATCATTTACAGATTTATTGGCATCAATATTATGTCCACTTTCAGTATCAATTTTGAGTCCACTTAAATTGTAGGAATCGATCATACCAAGGTACTTGACTTCTTCACCGCTGCTAATCAGTTGCAAGGCCATCTCGTAAACAATGACGCCCCCGATTGACCAACCTGAGAGATGATAAGGGCCGTGAGGTTGAACTCGACGAATGGCTTGAACATGGTAAGCGGCAAGTTCTTCAATGGAAGTCGGAGGCTTCTCCAGTGTGTGGAGGCCAAGTGCCTGTAACCCATATACGGGCAGTTCCGACGGTAGCAAAGTCGCCAGTAGTGAATAAACCAGCGGGTCACCTGTGGTCTCGTGTACCAGGAATAATGGCGATAGACTGCCTTTGGGGCTTAACGGCACAGGATTTGCATCAAAAGGTGAACTTGGTTTGTTTGACTTGTTGCTAATAACCAGCGCCAAATCACATAATGTTGGATGAGAGAATAAAGTAGCCAACGACACTTCCATGCCTTGTTCGCTTATGTAGTTCAGCAATTGCACAGCTAACAACGAATGACCACCTAACTCAAAGAAATTGTCATGACGCCCGACCCGCGCCAGTCCCAACAGGTCTTGCCAGATCTGCGCCAGTCCCGTTTCAATCTCACCCTGCGGAGGCGTATAGTCCCGTGACACAATGGCCGACTGC
>NZ_JBEJZY010000063.1:0-21517 GCF_040256935.1 Photorhabdus viridis | reverse complement strand
CCAGGGCTTCCCCAAAATCCTCCACTGACAGCATTAACGGATAGTTGGTCCGCTCCTGTGCGCCCAGAAATTCAATACCACTGATAAGTTTATCTGACATTACCGGCAAGGTATTGTGCCGATAATTCAACAGACTATTAAAAAGTGGGAGATCGCCCTGTACACCACTGCAACGCTGAGCCAGCGCCAGTGACGCATGTTCATGGGCTAATAATCCGGCCAGTCGGGTATGGGCGGCCTGCACGCTGTCCCGTACCGGTGTCTCATCGATATTCAGCTGCAACGGCAAGGTATTAATAAACAGCCCCATGCCATTGTCGGCGCTGTCCCCTGCCTGCATCCGTCCAAACAACACCGTGCCGAACACCACTTTCTTCTGACCGCTGGTACGCGACAACACCTGCGCCCAGGCCAGATGACACAGCGCCGCCAGACTGACCCCCAAATGCCGGGCCTGACTGCGCAGACGGTCATTCAGCTCCGGCGCCAACATCCGGTGAAATTCCGTCACCTGCGAGCCGTCGCGGCGCACCTCTGCCAGCCCGAATGGCAGCGTGGGTTCATCTACCGCCGCCAGCATCTCGGTAAAGAAACGAGTATGCGCCTCCTGACTCACGCCCAACCGGGCCTGCGCCACCAAATTGCGGAAAGGAACCGGTGCCGGCAGGCTATCCGCCTGATCCGTAAGGTATGCCTGGACTTCGCGGTGCATCACTTCCATCGTTTCATGGTCGCCAATCAGGTGATGCAGCAATTGCAGGACAATCCAGCGGCCATCGGTCTCCTGCGCCACCACAAAGCGCAATAACGGCGCTTCTCCCAGGTCGAGACGATGATGACGCGGATCAAAGCGCCGGGTTAACTGGTCACTGATCGCGCCGTCAGCCGGATCCAGTGTCAGTTCCATCACCGACAAGGTCGCCTGACGCCAGACCACCTGTGCCGGTACGGATAATCCTTGCCAGATAAAAGCGGTACGTAAGATATCGTGCCGATCAACTGCCCGTTGAACCGCGGCCAGATAACGATCTAACAGAGACCGGTCAGCAAAGGCTATCAAACCCGTCAACAGATACGGATCCCCTTCGTTTGCCAGTAAGTGGTGGAATAAAATACCGTCCTGCAACGGCGACAGGGCATAGATATCCTGAATATTGGCTACCCCGCCCGGCACCTGCTCAACGATACGGTCAATCTCAGCCTGAGTCAGATCAATCAGCGGCAACATCGCCGGCGTCAGTGTCGTGTCTGCCGGGGTGATGACGTTAGGCGGCACGATCACCGCCTGATGCTGTCCCAGTGACCGGGCCAGTTCAAACAGCACCGGAAACTGGAACAGATCACGCGCCGTCAGGGTCAACCCAAAGTGACGCAGGCGTTCAACCACCCGTATCGCGAGCAGCGAATGCCCCCCCAGGGCAAAGAAACTGTCATGCCGGCTAACCTGTTCAATCCCCAGTAATTCACGCCAAATCGCCGCCAGGGCCATTTCCGTTTCGCCCTGGGGCGCTTCGTAAACTTGATAAGCAAAGGCTTCATTGTCCGGGGCCGGCAATGCCCGGCGATCCAATTTACCGTTCGGCGTCAACGGAAATGCATCCAGACGCACAAAGGCGGACGGCACCATATAGTCAGGTAAAATGGCGCTCAAATGGGCACGCAGGCTGTTCACCAGCCCGTCATCCGCCGATGCCACCACATAGGCCGCCAGCCGTTTATCCTCCCCTTCCCCCCGGGTCAACACGACAACCTCATGCACTGCCGGATGCTCTGCCAGACGCGCCTCAATTTCCCCCAGTTCAATGCGGAAACCGCGGATTTTCACCTGCTGATCGTTGCGGCCCAGAAACTCGATATTGCCGTCCGGCAGGTAACGGGCCAAATCCCCAGTGCGGTACATGCGCGCATCTGGGTTATCACTGAACGGATCAACCAGGAAACGTTCAGCGGTTAACTCAGGGCGATTGAAATAACCCTGGGCAACGCCATCGCCTCCCACATAAATCTCTCCATCCCCCCCCAACGGCACTGGCTGACCATAAGCATCCAACAGATAAACCCGCGTGTTGGCTACCGGTCGGCCAATCGGGATACGGGTCGCTCCCTGCGCCAATGCATTGATTCGGTATGTCGTGGTAAAGGTAGTGCCTTCACTCGGCCCATAGCCATTTAATAGCTGTTGTGGCGGATTCGTGCTCAATACCTGCCCAATGACATGGGGATCAAGGGCATCTCCCCCGACAATCAGGAGCTTTATTTGCGGCAGAACCGGAGACAGCTCCGCCGCCAGCTGGTTAAATAATCCAACACTCAGCCACAGCACCGTCATTCGCTGAACCTGTAAAGTCTGTACAAACGTTTGCGGCGTCAGCAAAGTGACGTGCTCGACAACCACTAACGCGCCGCCATTGAGCAACGGTGCCCAGACTTCAAACGTACTGGCATCGAAAGCCGGATTAGCCGCAAAGGCCACCCGGTCATCCGCTCCAATTTCAGCATAACCATTATTGATGACCAGCCGGACCACCGCACGATGCGGCACCAAGACCCCTTTAGGTGTACCGGTCGAACCGGAGGTATACATGATATACGCTAACTCAGCGCTAGAACGCGGTAAGTCAGGGTTGAGGCAATCTTCCTCTCTATTCGTGTCTGTCTCATCAGAGAGACGCAACAACGGAACAGCCAGGTTAGCCGGAATATCCTCCCGTGTATCAGTGAGCAACAACCTGACTGAACAATCGCTCATCAGCCAGTTTTTCCGTTCATCCGGCACATTGGGATCAATCGGCACGTAAACGGCACCGGCTTTGAGAATAGCCAATTGGGCCACCACCAGCCCCATCGAACGCTCTAATAGGAGCGCAACATGATCACCGGGATCAACCCCTTGTTCGATCAGCTGACGAGCCAACCGGTTAGCACGCGTATTCAGCTCCGTGTAGCTGAAGGTCTTATCTCCCGCTATCAGTGCCGTCGCTTCTGGTGTTTTCTCCACCTGTTGTTCAAACAGCTGATGAATACACAATTGCTCAGGATAGGCGGTTTCCGTGGCGTTCCAGGTTTCCAGTAACAGCGTACGTTCAGCCTCCGGCAACAAATTAAGCTGCCAGACGGGGATTTCATCGCCGCCCCTTTTCGATAATGCCAGCACCTTTAAATGCTCACTCATCCGCAGAATCACTTCCGGACTCAGGCGATTTTCATCATAGATCCAGCGAAAACCACCCTGCACATTCATCTGGAGCGTCAACAATTCACCGAGTGCTTCTTGAGCGCACGGTCTGTCATCCTGTATCACAGTGACGGCAATCTGCCACGGCCGGCTTGTTCTTAATGCCGGGATAGCCCGCAGTAAAGGAGAGCGAGAGGGAAGATCACGGCTGAATGTACGGTGCTGCGCCAATCGGGCAAGTTCATCATCAACCCAGTCAGCTACCACACGCCAGGGCTTATCAAACGCCACTTCAATGCTCATAGGTACCATCGACGCCAAATCTGCCGACTTATCTTTTACCTCATCCACACACCAGCCGATTTGGAATTGAGCCTGCTGAGTCAGACGTGCAAGATAGATAACAAATATCTGCAACAATGACTGTAATGGATCTTCTGCATCGTTTTTTGGCAGTGGAGGCTGCCAAGGCCCCATTACCCATCGGGGTTCTGCCTGTTTACCGATCATTTCAAAAGGTAACTGGAGCGGCTGCAAAGCGGCAAGACGCTCACACCAAAATGGTTCACTGGGTGCAAGTGCCTGAAGGGTATTTTTTACATTCTGGGCCTGCTGTGAAGAAAGCAGAGGAAGCGGTTTACCTGACCTGAGTTCCGATATATCAGCAAGCTCTCTGGCAGACAGTAAGTGACCTTCAAGGGTAGCGAATCCCCCAATCCGCACATCCTCACTGCCAGTCGTCACCTGCCAGGCGTCCTCCTCCACCCTAATCAATGTACCGGGTACCCCCTCAGAACGCTGTTTTAACCTCTGAAGCCAGGAAATCTGCACCGGGCCCTGTCTTAGCAACAGTTTCGGGCAACCTAATGGATTTGAGTAATTCTCGCCAAAATCTAATGCCCGCACTAAAGCCGACAGGGCCTCTCCCGACTGCTCCCAACACAAATAGCCGCCAAAATCAGGGCGATGCGATAGCGCATAAAAACTCCGTTGTGAAAGATCCTGTGGGTAAGTCTCTAATGCGCCGTGACCCAGATTTTTCAGCAGTTCAATAAATCCTTTCTGGGCAGCTTGATAACATTTCAGATTCAACGAGAAAGCATTATCGTGTTCCTCAATCGATACCGGCCATTGCACCGCAATATCGCCGGTATCTACACCACCTTCAATACAGTGCCAGGAAATAGCGTAATGTGTTTCTTGGGCTAACAACGCCCAAGAAGTGGCATGCCTGCCCGCATAGCGTGGCAGCGGACTATCATGATAATTAAAAGCCCCGCCGCGAATCTGCTTAATCAGGGATACCGGCAGGATCATGGGGTTGACGACTGAGAAAAGCCAATCGACAGGGTGTGACGTGATTTGTTCTTGTAATGCATCAACCGAGTTCACACAAGCAATCCCTTGTTGAACAGCCCATGTTTGCAGAACGGTATCAGTAGGTAGCACTGCTTGTATGGTATGACCAGCCGCCTGAATTTGCCCGGCGCAGAACACTGCAAGGGTTGTCCCTCCTACCACGACGCATGTTTGTGATGGAGTCGATGTATCGTTTGTATTATGAGTTATATTTTCACATGACATCTGAGAGAGAGCTTCGGCTTTAAGAACATTTCCCACTGTAGCAATGTTATCTTTCATCTATTACCTCAACGAATCTGTTAGAAATTTGAAAACTGTCATTCCTGACAGCCATCACCAATATTTCTTTCTTACTTCTTGCCCCCAAGAAATAAAAACGGACATATCTGATATCAATTCAAGATACCGCGCTATAGCCCGATTAATAACGAACAATTAACAATTCTTCGGCGCTAATTCCCCTAGCAATGGAATAAATAATTCACCCTATCATGCACAACAAGAGATTCCATTTTTCCCATAGAAATAGAATCACACTTAATACCATAAAGAAACATTATAAATTACAATTAATTCTATTACATACTATTTCATGATGATAAAATAATATTAGCAGAGCAATAATTAACGCAATAAGATATTGATTGCAACACGATACATTCCAGTTAGATAGTTCTTTGATGTGGTTTTTCGGACGTCTGGCGATATTTACCAACACGTTGTGCAAGCTAGGACAAAGCTTAATATCATTCAATTTTCATATACCTCAAAATATATAAATTAAAATTTTTTCACTGCTTTTTCACTCTTGCCGTCCTCACATACTACATGTATGCGCCGGTTTCCGCACACTGTCCGTATTCACCATTTATTCACAAGAACGGCCAACAATAATTACACCTAATGGGTAGACTCTTAGTTATAACGAGTTATTTAAAATAAACTCAATATGTCCAAAATCGAGATCATGAAATATTGATGATAATAATCAACCTATATTACCACAAAAAATATTGCCATGATCACATCTTAGATCACTTTCCCTCAATTATTTATTACAAAAAATACTTCCAACAACAACTCTACAATTAAATATACGATTTTAATACCAAGGCAATCAAAAAAATAAAATAAAACAAACAATAAAATACAACTTAGATCACACAATATAAAATAAAAATAATAATAACAAACAAACTTAAAAAATAACTTATATTGGAGTTATAACTTTAATGATTCTGCTTTGATACATAAAAAATCCGGTATAAACAATATATGCCGGATTATCATCCAGACATTAAATTATTCTATATTGCTTAATATATCCGTATTACAGTGACTCCCCATCACAATGCATTGCCAACGCCCTATCCAGAGCCTGAGCTAAAACCGTTTTATTTTCATTATTCTCCAATAAACTAAAATGGTTACCCGGAATAACAATCAACCGAAGTAAAAAGTCAGGCATTATCTGTACCCCGCCTAACAACGGTTCTCTATTTAACAACTCCGGTTTTTCATTCGTGACTGTTTGCGCATAACGCTCTCTGCTCCCAACGTTTTACAATTAGATCATGACGGGATATAACGCCAATTCTTGTGCATCTTCAATAAACTGAACAAAATTCAGCTCATCAATTCACCAGTACAAAACTGCAACCTCTTCTGAGTTACCTTTTAAAATTAGATATTTCAGTGATTCAGACAGAAAACATTCCGCCTAGCGCCGCACCAAAAGGAAAGCCACAAAAAACGCAAAATAGTTAATGCCTGTATTGAATCAGCTGCGGCGGTAACCAAACTAAACAGACCAAAAACACCCACAGATATTGTAAGTACTAATTTTCGACCAAGTCTATCAGCAAGCAGACCAGAAAAAAGCGCGCCCAATGCTAAACCAAACAGTGCAGCGCTCATGTCTGGCCCAAGAATAATGCTTTCTACGTTAAAGTCATTTATCACTGCGAGTGCAATATAATCCATTAATGCGGTATCGAAGCCATCAATAGTCACGATAGAGAAACAAAGAATTAATACTTGCCACTGAACTTTTGAAAGTTTTTGACTATTGATAACATTCTGGATATTGACTGTTGTCATACTATTTATTTTAAATCACCGACGTCAAAGAGTTCATTATTCTTAATTAGAAAGATAAATTGATTTTCAATTATCAAAAAATTCACGTTGATAATGACCTGAGAAATAATCCTTCTATCTAATAATGAAAGGATGTCTCAATCTCAAATGCCACTGACTCAACACTGATAAAACCGCCCTGCCTATTCAATTGTATGAAAATTATCCATTTCCTTATTTTTAATACAAAAATCCGGTATAAACAATATATACCGGATTATCATACCAACATTAAATTATTCTATAATGATTAATATATCCGTATTACAACATCTCCCCATCACAATGTATTGCTAATGCCTTATTCAGAGCATGAGCTAAAGCAATTCTATGCTCCTTATCCTCCAACAAACTAAAATGATCACCCGAAATAGCAATCAACTGAAGTGAAGAGTCAGGCATAACCTGCGCCCAACCTAATGACGGTTCTATATTTAACGACTCTAGCTTTTCATCCGTGACAAAAGAAACAGAAGGAGAAGGCTCTATCGCATAAAACTGATGCAGCGTTACCGCTAATGCCTGCGGTTCATACTCTCTGACTATTTGTGCATAACGCTCTATCTGTTCCCAACGTTTGGCGATTAAATCAGAGGATAGATTGGCGGGATATAACGCCAATTCCTGTGCCGCTGCAATAAACTGCACCAAACTCAGCTCATCAATTCGCCGGTACAACGCTGCAACCTCTTCTGAGTGTTCCTCCCCTGACAGCCTGACCAGCTCAGTCAAGAACTGATGCTTGGGTTGCACAGGTTGCTCCCCAAAATAATGAGGCGCTGGCGTATCAATCAGCCCCAAGAAGTTCACCGTCTCACCGGCATGCAAAAGCTGCTGAACAATGGCATAAGCCAATATACCGCCGGAAGAGTAACCACTTATCCGGTACGGACCTGTCGGTTGAACCGCTTTCACCAGGCTGATCATTCTGGCCGCCTGCTCTTCCATCGTCAGCATCGGTTCTTCACTGATAGAGGGCCAGGGCAGCGCATAAATCGGGTAGCCTGACTGGATATGTTGAGCCAGCCCGAAGACATAGGAATAGTCACCCATCCCACTGGGCACAAAGAACAACGGCAGATCTGTTCCAGCTGGTCGCACTGATATGGCGGCACATTGTGACTGAGACAGCAAATCTGAGGTGATTTTCGCTGCCAATTCAGCCAGCACAGGGAATTGGAACAAGGCATTCAATGTGCAAATCAACCCCCGGCCTACAGCAAAATTGGTCATTCGCATGGCAAGCAGTGAATGCCCCCCCAGCGCGAAGAAGTTGTCATGCCGGCTGACCTGCCCAACCCCCAACAATTCACACCAAATTTCCGCCAATACGGTTTCTGTTTCGCCTTGTGGCGCTGCGTAAGCCTGACGGACAAACGCCTCTTCGTCCGGTGCGGGTAATGCCTGACGGTCCAGTTTGCCGTTTGGCGTCAACGGAAAAGCATCCAAACGCACAAAAGCCGACGGCGCCATATAATCAGGTAAAATCGCACTCAAATGTTCACGCAAACGGGCTGCCAACCCATCACTCTTTTCCGCCACTACATAAGCGACCAGATGCTTGTCCTGCCCATCTTCCCGCACCAGTACCGCCGCCTCTTGTACCTCCGGGTGTTCCATCAGCCGGGTTTCAATTTCCCCCAGCTCAATACGGAAGCCGCGGATTTTCACCTGATGGTCATTACGGCCGAGGAATTCCAAGTTACCGTCCGGCAAATAACGGGCCAAATCCCCAGAGCGATACATCCGCGCACCAGATACCGGACTAAAGGGATCAGGTATAAAACGTTCTGCGCTCAATTCCGGCTGGTTCAGATAACCACGCGCAACACCGACGCCGCCAATATACATTTCACCAATGCAGCCTAATGGCGCCGGTTGACCGTCTCTGTCCAATAGGTAGACGCAGGTATTTTTAACCGGCCGGCCAATAGAACTATCATCCACAGGGGATAGCACCGCCTTACAGGTCGCAGTCACGGTATTTTCCGTCGGGCCATAAGCATTCAATAACTGGGGTCGATGGGTTTCCCGCGTAAACCAGTCCTGAATGGCGCTCTTTTTGACCTCCTCACCACCAATGATGATGAGCCGGAGGCAATCCGGCAGCGGTGATGGATTGTCTCTGGCAATCAGTTCGGACCAAAATAACGCAGGCAGAGATATCACCGTAATATGGTTTTGCCAGGCTAAAGCAATAAACGCCTGTGCAGAAGCCAGCCAGCTATCATCACGCATCACCAACGTGGCGCCGTTGCATAATGACGAGAAAAGTTCTTCCACTGAAACATCAAATGCAAAAGAGGCGAATTGCAGCACCCGATCTTGCGCCGTGACAGCATAGAGATCATTAAAACCCAGATGACGTTGATACACAGACTGATGTTCCACCATCACCCCTTTCGGCTGCCCGGTTGAGCCAGAGGTATAGATGACATAAATCAGATGCTGCGGCGTCAACGCAGGAACCTGCGGGTTGCTGTCCGGCTGGTCAGGCAGGTTATTTGGATCAAGTACCGTCAGCCCGGCCAGCGCTTCTTCGCCCAGCGCTACCCGCCCGGTTTCATCAGCCAATACCATTGCCGGGGCCGTATCATTCAAGATATACGTCAGACGCTCTTCTGGATAGGTTGGATCCAGCGGCACATAGGCGCCACCAGCTTTCAGCACCGCCAGCAGCGCCACCACTATCGCCGGGGAGCGGGCCACGCAAATCGCCACCCGCTGATCGGGTACGACGCCCTGCGCAATCAGTTGATGAGCCAGACGGTTGGCGCGGACATTTAATTCAGCATAACTGAGGATCTGCTGCTGATACACCAGTGCCGTCGCCTGCGGCGTTTGCTCTACCTGTTGTTCAAACAACTGATGAATACATAACGCGTCAGGATACGAGGTTTCCGTGGCGTTCCAGGTTTCCAGCAACAACGTGCGTTCCGTTTCCGGCAGGATATTCAGTGATCGTATCGGCGTTTCCGGAGCTTGTTCAAGCGCCTCGATCAAACTTTCCAGCGCCTGCTGCATATAACCGCATATCCGGTCCGGATCAAACGGTTGCACCACCAGAGCAGTTAGTCCCAAAGTAGAGCCATCATCCTCCACCGACAGTCCTAATGGGTAGTTAGTCCGCTCCTGTGTGTCCAGGAACTCAATCCCATCCATCATTTCATCCGGAGTCACCGGCTGAGAATTATGTCGATAGTTGAACAAGGTACTAAAGAGCGACGTACCGCTGGCAACCCCACTGCATCGCTGGGCTAACGCCAGTGAAGCATGTTCATGCCCCAATAATCCGGCTAGCCGGCTATGAGCTGCCTGCACACTGTCCTGTACCGGGGTATCATCGATATCCAGGCGTAACGGCAGGGTATTGATAAACAACCCCATACCGTTGTCGGCGCCTTCACCTGCCTGCATCCGCCCAAACAGGACGGTACCGAACACGACTTTCTCCTGCCCGCTGGTGTGCGACAACACCTGCGCCCAAGCCAGATGACACAACGCCGCCAAACTGATGCCCAAACGCCGGGCCTGATTACGCAGGCGGTCATTTAACCCAGTGGTCAGTATCCGATGGGCTTCCGTCATCTGAGATCCATCACGATATACCTCCGTCAGCCCGAACGGCAACGTTGGCTCATCCACCTCCGCCAACATGTCGGTAAAGAAGCGAGTATGATCTGCCTGACTCACTCCCAGCCGGGCCTCAGCCACCAGATTGCGGAACGGCGCCGGGTCAGGCAAAAGGTCCGCCTGTCCAGAAAAACAGGCCTGAACCTCACGGTTCATCACTTCCATCGTTTCATGATCGCCGATCAAGTGATGCTGCAATTCCAATAAGAACCAGCGACCATCCGTTTCCTGGGCGATAACAAAACGCAGGAGCGGGGCCTGACTCAAGTCAAGACGATAGTGACCCGGATCAAAACGCTGAGTTAACTGGTCAATGACTGGGCCGTCAGCCGGGTCTAACGTCAGTTCAGTTACCGGCAAAGTCGCCTGACGCCAAACCACCTGAGCCGGCGTTGATAATCCTTCCCAGATGAAAGCCGTACGCAGGATATCATGGCGATCAATCGCCTGTTGCACCGCCGCCAGATAACGGTCCAGCAGAGCACGGTTAGCAAAGACCACCGGATAGAGCAGCAGGTACGGGTCGCCTTCCTTTTCCAACAGATGGTGGAACAGAATACCGTCCTGTAACGGCGACAGCGCATAGATATCCTGAATATTCGCCATCCCGCCCGGCGCCTGCCCAACAATGCGATCAATCTCAGGCTGAGTCAGATCAATCAGCGGCAACATCGCTGGCGTAAGTTTTGTCGTCGCTGGCGTAATGATATTGGGCGGTACCCTCATAGCTTGATGCCGCCCCAACGTTTGGGCCAGTTCTGACAGCACCGGCGACTGGAACAGGTCACGTGCCGCCAATGTCAACCCCTGGCGACGCAGGTGTTCAATCATCCGCACAGCGAGCAGTGAATGGCCGCCCAACGCAAAGAAGCTGTCATGCCGGCTTATCTGCTCAATGCCCAATAATTCATGCCAAATGGCTGCCAGAGCGATCTCAGGCTCCCCTTGCGGGGCTTCATAGATCTGACGGGCAAACGCTTCCTCCCCCGGCGCCGGTAACGCACGGCGATCCAGCTTGCCATTCGGGGTCTCCGGGAAGGTATCCAGACGTACAAAGGCCGCCGGGACCATATAGTCGGGTAACACTCCCCTCAAGTATTCGCTCAAAAGAACTGTCAACCCCTCTTGCTCCTCTGCGGCGACATAGGCGACCAACCGTTTACCCTGTCCATCATCCAACGCCAACACTACCGCCTCATGCACCTGCGGATGTTCCACCAACCGGGTTTCAATTTCCCCCAGCTCAACCCGGAAACCACGGATTTTGACCTGCTGGTCGTTGCGGCCCAGGAATTCCAGATCACCGTCCGGCAAGTAACGGGCCAAATCCCCGGAGCGATACATCCGCGCACCCGCTACCGAACTAAAGGGATCCGGCCTAAAACGTTCTGCGCTCAGTTCCGGCCGATTCAGATAACCCCGCGCCACCCCGACGCCGCCAATATACATTTCACCCACACAACCTAAGGGTACCGGTTGGTTATATTGATCCAACAGGTAAATGCAGGAATTTTTAGCTGGCCGGCCGATAGAACGGTCATCCTCTGGGGATAACACATCCTTATAGGTCACCGTCACCACATTTTCAGTCGGACCATAACCATTCAATAGCCGGGGCCGGTGGCCTTCCTGCCTGAACCAGTCCTGAATAGCATTCTTTTTGACCGCCTCACCGCCAATGATGATGAGCCGGAGGCAATCCGGCAGCGGCAACCCAGTCTCTCTGGCCGCCAGTTCAGACCAGAACAGGGTCGGCAGCGACACCACCGTAATACGATATTGCCGGGTTAAGGCAATAAATTCCGGTATCGAAGCCAGCCAACTGTCATCGCGAAGAACCAGCGTCGCACCATTGCATAATGACGAGAAAAAATCTTCCACTGAAACATCAAACGCAAAAGCGGCAAATTGCAACAGCCGGTCTTGCGCTGTGACGGCATAAGTCTCATTAAAGCCCAGATACCGTTGATAAATCGCCTGATGCTCTACCATCACCCCTTTCGGCTGCCCGGTTGAGCCGGAGGTGTAAATCACATACGCCAAATGCTGTGGCGTCAACGCGGAGACTTGCGGATTACTGTCTGGCTGGTCAGGCTGGATATTCGGGTCCAGTACCGTCAGCCCGGCCAGCGCCTCGTCACCCAGCGCCGCCAAGCCAGTTGCATCAACCAACACCACTGACGGCGCCGTATCATTCAGGATATACACCAGACGTTCCCCCGGATAGGTTGAGTCTAGCGGCACATAGGCCCCACCGGCTTTCAGCACGGCTAACAACGCCACCACCATCGCCGGGGAGCGTGCCACACAAATCGCCACCGGCTGGTCGGGTGTGACGCCCAGTGCAATCAGTTGATGGGCCAGACGGTTGGCGCAAGCATTTAATTCAGCATAACTGAGCGTCTGCTCTTGATACACCAGCGCCGTCGCCTGCGGGGTTTGCTCTGCCTGTCGTTCAAACAACTGATGAATGCATAACGCCTCAGGATAGTGAGTTTCCGTGGTATTCCAGGTTTCCAGCAACAACGTGCGTTCTGTTTCAGGCAAGATGTTCAACGTCCGTACTGGGGTTTCGGGAGCCCGCTTAAGTGTCTCAACCAAACTCTCCAACGCCTGCTGCATATAACCGCATATCCTGTCCGGATCAAACGGTTGCACCACATTAGCCGTCAGCCCTAGCGTGGCGCCCCCATCCTCCACCGACAGCTCAAACGGGTAGTTGGTCTGCTCGTATTCACCCAGAAATTCAATCCCAGCCATCGTTTCATCCAGCGGATCCGGCTGATAATTATGCCGGTAGTTCAACAGGGCGCTAAAGAGAGGCGTACCGCTGACAACCCCACTGCACTGCTGGACCAGCGCCAATGACGCATGTTCATGTTCCAGCAACCCGGCCAGCCTCAGATGCACCGCCCGTACGCTGTCCCGTACCGGGGTTTCATCAATATCCAACCGTAACGGTAAGGTATTAATAAACAGCCCCATGCCGCTGTCAGCCCCTTCCCCCACCGCCATACGCCCAAACAGCACGGTACCGAACACCACTTTCTCCTGTCCGCTGGTACGTGACAATACCTGCGCCCAGGCCAGATGACACAACGCTGCCAAACTGACACCCAAGCGCCGGGCCAAACTGCGCAGACTGTCATTCAACTCAGCCGTCAGCATCCGATGGGAACCTGCTTCCTGAGATCCATCAAGATGCACATCCGCCAATCCGAACGGCAACGTTGGCTCATCCACCTCCGCTAACATGTCAGTAAAGAAACGGGTATGCTCTTCCTGACTCACTCCCAGCCGGGCCTCAGCCACCAGATTGCGGAACGGGACCGGATCAGGCAGGCGATCCCCCTGTCCGGAAAAATGCGCCTGCACTTCACGGTTCATGACTTCCATTGTTTCGTGGTCGCCGATCAAGTGATGCAGCAACTCCAATAAGAACCAGCGACCATCGGTTTCCTGAGCGATAACAAAACGCAACAGCGGAGCCTGACTCAGGTCAAGACGATGCTGACTTGGGTCAAAACGCCGGGTTAATTGATCAATGACCGGGCCATTAGCCGGGTCCAGCGTCAGTTCAGTCACTGACAACTGCGCCCGGCGCCAGACCACCTGCGCCGGCACTGACAATCCTTCCCAGAGAAAAGAGGTGCGCAGGATGTCATGGCGATCAACCGCCTGTTGCACCGCGTCCAGATAGCGGTCCAGCAGAGCGCGGTTAGCAAAGGCCACCGGATAGAGCAATAAGTATGGATCGCCTTCCTTTGTCAACAAATGATGGAACAGGATACCGTCCTGCAATGGCGACAACCCATAGATATCCTGAATATTCTCCATCCCGCCCGGCACCTGCCCGACGATATGATCAATATCAGCCTGAGTCAGATCAATCAACGGCAACATCTCCGGCGTAAGTGCCGTCGTCGCCGGCGTAATGACATTGGCAGGTACTATCATGGCCTGATGCTGTCCCAACTTTTGCGCCAGTTCTGACAGCACCGGCGATTGGAACAGATCACGCGCTGCCAGTGTTAACCCTTGGTGACGCAGACGTTCAATCATCTGCACGCCAAGCAGTGAATGGCCGCCCAAGGCAAAGAAACTGTCATGCCGGCTTATCTGCTCAATGCCCAATAACTCACGCCAAAGGGCGGCAAGCGCGATCTCTGCCTCCCCTTGCGGGGCTTCGTAAATCTGACGGGCAAAATCATCCTCCCCCGGCGCCGGTAATGCCCGGCGATCCAACTTACCACTCGGAGTCTGCGGGAAAGTATCCAGACGCACAAAAGCCGCCGGGACCATATAGTCAGGTAAAACCGCACTCAAATGTTCACGCAAACTGACAGCCAACCCCTCATGCGCTTGCGCTGCCACATAGGCGACCAGACGTTTGTCCTGCCGACCATCCAGCGCCAACACCACAGCCTCTTGCACTGCCGGGTGTTCTATCAAGCGGGTTTCAATCTCCCCCGGCTCAATTCGGAAGCCGCGAATTTTAACCTGCTCGTCGTTACGGCCCAGGAATTCCAGATCACCGTTCGGCAAGTAACGGGCCAAATCCCCGGAGCGATACATCCGCGCACCGGCTACCGGGCTAAAGGGATCCGGTATAAAACGTTCTGCGCTCAATTCAGGCCGGTTAAGATAACCCCGCGCCACCCCAACGCCGCCAATATACATCTCACCAATGCAGCCTAATGGGACCGGTTGACCATATCTGTCCAGCAGGTAGACGCAGGTATTCTTAACCGGCCGCCCGATAGAATTATCATCTGCCTGGGATAATATTTCCTTACAAGTCGCTGTCACGGTATTTTCCGTCGGACCATAGGCGTTCAATAGTTGGGGTCGATGGGTTTCCCGCGTAAACCAATCCTGAATAGCGCTCTTTTTGACCGCTTCCCCCCCAATGATGACGAGCCTGAGGCAATCCGGCAGCGATAATTCATGGCCTCTGGCAACCAATTCTGACCAGAACAACGCAGGCAGAGACATCACCGAGATACGGCTTTGCCGGGCTAAGGCAATAAATTCCGGCGCCGAAGCCAGCCAGCTATCATCCCGCATCACCAGCGTGGCGCCGTTGCATAATGACGAGAATAGTTCTTCTATTGAAACATCAAAAGCGAAAGAGGCAAATTGCAACATCCGATCTTGCGCCGTGACGGCAAAGAGATCATTAAAACCCCGATGACGCTGATACATTGCCTGATGCTCTACCATCACGCCTTTCGGCTGCCCGGTTGAGCCGGAGGTGTAGATGACATAAGCCAGATGTTGAGGCGTCAACGCCGGGACCAGCGGATTACTGTCCGGCTGATCCGGCAAAATATTTGGATCAAGTACCGTCAATTCCGCCAGCGCCTCTTCACCCAGCGCCGCCCGGCCGGTCGCATCAGCCAATACCACTGCCGGGGCGGTATCATTTAGAATATATGCCAGACGTTCCCCCGGGTAGGTTGGGTCCAGCGGCACATAAGCGCCGCCGGCTTTCAGCACCGCCAATAATCCCACCACCATCGTCGGGGAACGTGCCACGCAAATCGCCACCCGTTGGTCTGGTGTGACGCCTAACATAATCAGTTGATGAGCTAACCGGTTGGCATGAGCATTCAGCTCCGCATAACTAAGGAGCTGTTCTTGATACACCAGCGCCGTCGCCTGCGGAGTTTGCTCTGCCTGTTGTTCAAACAACTGATGAATACATAACGGGTCAGGATACGGGTTTTCCGTGGCGTTCCAGGTTTCCAGCAATAATGTACGTTCAGCCTCAGGTAGTAAATTCAATTGCCAAACAGGGATTTCATTATCCCCCTTTTTTGATAATACCAACATCTGTAAGTGCTCACCCATTCGCTGAACCACTTCCCCGCTCAGACGGTTTGCATCGTATATCCAGCGAAAACCGCCCTGCATATTCAGCTGGAGGGTCAGCAATTCGCCGGGCGCCGCCTGATCACCCTCTCTGTCATCCTGTATCACAGAGACGGCTATCTGCCACGGCCGGCGAGTTGCCAACGCCGGAATAGCCTGCAATGAAGGAACACGGGCGAGGAGATCGCGACTAAATGTCTGGTGCCGCGCCAACAGGGTAAGCTCGTCATCAACCCAGCCAGCTATCGCCCCCCACGGCTTATCAAACGCCACCTCGATGTTCATAGGCACCACCGGCGCCAAATCTGCTGACTTACTTTTTACCTCATCCACGCACCAACCGATTTGAAATTCAGTCTGCTGAGTCAAGCGCGCAAGATAGATCACAAATGCCTGCAACAGTGTCCGCAATGAGTCCTCTTCCCCATTTTTTGGTAACGGGGACTGCCAAAGACTCATTGCCCATCTGGGTTCCGCTTGTTCTCCTGCGGTTTCGAAGGGTAACTGGAATGGTTGCAAAACAGTAAGGCGTTCATACCAGAATAATTCACTGGGTGTGAGGGTCTGGAGGATATTCTTTGTATTTTGAGTCTGTGATGACACATAATTTGAGTCAATTATGTTTTTTGACGTCTGAGAAAGGAATTCAGATTTAAGAACATTTCCCACTTTAGCAATGTTATCTTTCATCTATCATATACCTCAACGAATCTGTTAGATTTTTGAAAACTGTCATTTCTGACAGTCATCACCCATGTTTTTGCCCCCAAGAAATAGAAGCCGATATTTCTGACATTAATTCAAAGCTATCAGATGCGGTATGCCATAGCCCGGCTAATAACCCTATAATCAGCAATTCTTCGACGCTAATTTCCCTGATAAAGGAATAAATAATTCATCTTATAAGTCGGAATAAAACATCCCATTTTCGTCCCTGTTTTTAGATAAATTCGATTAATTTTATTCAATTTTTATTGCCTGACGCTGAGCTCTATAATTTAAAATGGAACCATCAACTACATCAATTATACGAAAATACCAAATCAATGTTATATTTTATCCCTTTCCCATTAATACCAAATTAAAATAATTTCAAAAAAATTAAGTAATTACAAAAACAAATCATGAAAATTACAAGAACATTATCAATAAGTTAAATAAACACCCACCTAAAAACAGCGCCTTCAATATAATAATTAACTTATATTTCAATACCAAATCAGACTTATTCAATATTTACAAAAATATTATTCATATTAAATTATACAAAAATATAACATCAGATTAAAATAATTTACAACACATTATTTTTCAATAGTAAAAAATTCCGTCAACGTAAATACCAAAAAATAGGAAAAAAACCATAAATAACTTGATTACATATTGCTTTGTAATAATCAGAACATGATAAAATATCAATTTCATTATATCACATACCGCAGAAAAATAATTTTAAATTTAAATAACTTCATTTTTTATTATTTTACAGCAATAAACAATGTAATTTATCTGATATTCATGGGTATTTAATATCGCGTAGTATAAATAAGCGATTCATTTAACATTTATTAATCAAAAAATAACCAAAAATAACTAAAATATTATGTTACCCTGTTTTCATACTTATTAAAACTCACTATTCCAATGAAAAAAAGATATTATTTAACCAAGGTAAATTAAATGCATGGTAGATTCACATAATAAGTACAATTTTTTAAAAGGATTATGATTATATTTAATCGATGTCCATTAAACGGAAATTTAAAATAAAACAGCGAGAAAAAGAATATTTTCCGAAAAAACATAAAGGGATATTTTTATACCATCAGGCTATTTACGGGTTGATTTATGAAGATAAAAAGTGAGTATAATTAACGTTGATTAAACGTAAAACACAATATACCATGAGGATTAAACTTAATAAAAAGCAAGTGTTAAAAGCAGTAAAAAAACGGTTAAAACCTTTTTATACAAGTTAAAACCAAACAATATAAAATAATCTAGATAACCATAACAGCGTATTTTGAAGACTTATTTCCATTTCAAAAGCAAACTCTTTTATGAATTCAATATTATTTCTATGTGCAAATTTTCTTTTTGAGAAAAATCTGCAATGAATAAGAAAAACAAGAATTGCAAACACTCCAATAAAATAGCTAACAAAGGGAATCAAGCTTCCATTTTTAATAAATTCAAGCCAAATTCCAGACATATAAATAACAAATAAGATTATCATGGAAAAATTAGCAAGTTTGTTTTTATTAAAAAAACAAAAATCAAAAAAGAGCAATGGAGATTTTACACTTCTTAGTGAAATTTTTTTGCTCAAGCCAAAATAGATGAAGCATGCAAGAAACCCCAACAGACTCAAGACCATCAAAATAAACGGAATATATACAATCATGCTCATTTATCCTTAAACTCATGTTTATATATTTCAGTGCCAACTTTGCCATTCACGTCTGTTTCACCGGAACATTACGGACATTCCCGCACCCCAAGCGACTAACAATCCTCTTGCCGGATCTTGCCCTTCCGGGTGATCACCTTTGGCATGTTTTGACAACGCCGCTGAAATCTCTTGAGGGGACTTACCTTCATTTAACATCGCAGTAGCCAGACTGGGTGCTGACCGACCGTAATCCGCCATCCCTTTGGGCAAGCTCAGTGCATTATTGTCAGTAAAAATCCTGACCAGAAGGCCAGAATTCTTATTTGCTAAGAACCGGAAGGGGGAAATTTCTCTTTGCTTTCTTTTAGGTTAGCTAAAATCGACGCTCCAATACCTAAAGGTATCCCTCCTGCAATGCCCACTTTAGCAGCATATATAACATCATTAAGACTAAAGTCTATTTCGCCAAATTGATAATAAGCAATCATTCCGACGACAAATCTTATAAGTAAGGTTGTAATAAATAACGATGCAATAGTGGATAGAGTCAGAAAAAACAATAAATATGGAAAAACAATCGTAGATTTCATTTTTTACTCCAATTTTTGTTTAACTTCTCTTCGACTGTACTGCCTGCAACTTCAGAGCTTATTGCACCAGAACCCGCACCAATGGCTTCAGCAACAGCTCCTGATACTACAGGTTTAAATTTATCAGTAACTACTTTACCGGTCCCTGCACCTATCACGTTACCAATACCTGCACCAATTACAGGCGATAAAGGATCTTTCCCTTGCAATTTAGCGCCTGCACACGCACCAGTAATACTCGCTATTTCTGTAAACCAAAACCCTTTGCCTTGCGTTAATGCCCTGTTCCTGTGGCTATCAGTGCATCAGTAATGTTCACAGGACCATTTGTCAGTTGATTACTGACATTAGCTGTTCCACTGATTAAACCTCCAGCAAAAATACTGCCTACCGTTGCTCCCGATGGCAGCAGCACCGGTGCCACTACTGTGGACATTCCCGCTCCCCACGCTGTTACCAACCCTCTTACTGGATCTTGCCCTTCCGGGTGATCGCCTTTGGCATGTTTTGACAATGCTGCTGAAATCTCTTGAGGGGACTTACCTTCATTTAACATCGCGGTAGCCAGACTTGATGCTGACCGACCATAATCCGCCATCCCTTTTGGCAAGCTCAGGGCATTATTGTCAGTTATTATCCGTAATAGACATTTTATTTCTCCTCCTTGTTTTTGTTTGGTGAAGAAAGTTTCTTATAAAATTCTTGTATTAGACTAAATAAATAAATAAATAATCCAAATATTACCCCACCACTACCGCCTACTTTTATACTGAATTTTAATCCATTAATAGCTGGTTGAATGTCTAAAAGAAAATACCCTTCTTGAAAAAATAGAATAAGGTACGTTAAAGGAATGCTAATCATACAACACACTGAAAAAATCATTCCCCATCCCAATACTAGATAGATAAATTGTTTTAGTCTAAAAATAGTGCCCCTTTTATTGTTCATTTTTTCTTCCTTGTGTTTTCTTTACTCCTTTTTCTGCAATGTAAGAAGAAGATTTTCTTTTGCGAATTTCTTCTATTTTCGCAAGGATCCAGATTCCTACGCCCAATGGTACACCTGCTCCTGTACCAGCTTTTACAGCATAAATAAAATGTGATTTATGATATTGAAAAATTCCTTCTTGGTAATAAAGAATAAGGACTCCAATAAAACTTGCTAACACAGCTATGCATACAATAAGGAGAGTGCACGATAGCACTAAATATAACAATAAATAGAAATTTACTTTTTTAAACTTCTTCACTTTTTATTGTCTCCCTTTTTGAAACCATTTTCTATTACAGTTCCAGATACTGTTCCAGCAACCGAACCACCTATCGTTCCTATAATTTCAGATGTTACAGGAGATATCCCATTAGCAATGACTTTTCCTGTAAGATATTCACCACCTTTAGCACCCGCTACAGTACCAACAGCCGCACCTATAACAGCTCCAGTTGCATCTTCACCTTTAAGCTTGCTACCTAGCCAAGCTCCACCAATATTTACCCCTTCTGTATATATCAAACCTTTACCTTGGGTTAATGCTCCCACTCCGGCAGTTATAAGCGTGTCAGTATAGCTGTAACTCTCGTTTGGTTTCATAGTGATAAGCTGTTTTCCGGTGTCAGATATTGCACCCAGTAAAGCTCCACCCACTACAGCTGCGGTCCCAGCAACAGGCGCAATATAGTCCCTCCCACAGCAGAAGCTCCTGCTCCCCAAGCGACTAATAATCCTCTTACCGGATCTTGCCCTTCCGGGTGATCGCCTTTAGCATGTTTTGACAATGCCGCTGAAATCTCTTGAGGGGACTTACCTTCATTTAACATCGTGGTAGCCAGACTTGATGCTGACCGACCGTAATCCGCCATGCCTTTGGGTAAACTCAGGGCATTATTGTCCGTTATTTTTTACTATTGCTTCTATTACTCCAAAAAGCCATAAACCAAGGCCCAAAACAAATCCTATCCCTCCTCCAACCTTAACTGCATATTTCGCAAAATCTATAATCGAGTTCAATTCAATTGTAATATTACCAGTTTTAATAAAAGCTAAAATTATTCCTAAAGGAATCCCTAGCATACATATTAAAACTCCAGTGACGATTAAGCCACACACGAGATAAATAAGTAATCTAATATCAAAAACTTTTTTATTTTTTTTCATCATTTTTTCCCGCTTTTTGATTGTTCCTTCAATAGAATAATCAGCAACAGAGCCAATACCACTGCCAAAAACTTCGGATTTAAGGTAAACGTCCGGTGAACTCACCTTGCTCCTCTCATTCGGTTCATGCACGCTAGGTTTTTGTCTTAACCTTGTGAGGAACCATGAGCCGTAGCCGATATACCCCGGAACAAA
>NZ_JBEJZY010000062.1:0-21562 GCF_040256935.1 Photorhabdus viridis | reverse complement strand
TCAGGTTAAGCGCGGGGCTAAATTCAGCCATCACGCTGTCAAAGTTGTTTTTGTTAATAGACACTTTTTTTCTTTCCGAGAGTGGGCGCTGTTCTTGCCCATGACTGTAATTGCCCATCACTAATAATTTCAGCGGCAACTCCACTTTTTTCTGCGCGCCGCCGGTGTGCAAATCTAATTTAATATTAATACGCGATTTAGGGATTTCATTTTGAAAACTCTGGGTCATCATCGCCTCCTCAGCAATAAAAAGTAACGCCGGGCATGAGGGGCATGCCCGATAAATTTCAGGAACAAAGAACGGATTCAGATATTTCAGAGCAGGCAGTTAACCGGACAGTAAATAAGAGAACACCGAGAAGATCCGCCCCCATAAATAAATACATTGACCGAGCAGATCATTTCCTAACCAAGGCGATTTTGTAAACTGATTTATCTAAAAGCAAGACATTTTTTATCAAATAGCACTTTTTGTTCAAGACTATTGAGTCATAAAACCTGACATATGAGGGTAAAAACAGATAATATATAAATCAAACCTAAACGACTCACCAATTTTTTCACAATAAAGTGGTGTTTGCTTTGATAAAATGATAGTGACTTATTTATTTTGTTATCATTAACACCATTCAACATGATAAAGCTCGGTTATATTTTTTAAATTTATATTATTTTTCAATTCACTAAATCATCAATAAACCGTGCCTGATTGGATGGGTAAAAAAGAGAATGGTTATCAGTCAGATTATGCGAATGAGAATACATTCAATTAAGCAGCGTAATATTATGGGATAACATGTCGGTTAATTATCGCTTTTATAGGATAATAAGTATGAGAATGAAAAAGCCTTATCCTGCGTGATAAAGCGGGCATATTTTTTCTCTTTTTGATGGTGCGAAAGTTATTGAGGATGGTGTTTCTGAAATAGGGAGCCGAAGTACGGGAAAATACGATTATTGATAATGGAGACGATGATTTGTTTTCGGGTATTCCCTTTTATATTTATGTCCCGGAGATGCCGGTCCATTTAAGTCAGCAGTAGGTATTATAAAATACCGCTGAACGCCGATAATTAAAATGATATTCACCCAGAGTTGGAGACATAATCATAATAACGTTCTCGTGTTTTCCTCTCTGGAAATGGAAATCATTTTGCTGTGTCAAGCTCAACTTTCCCAGTGTGCAAACAGACCGGGCTTAACTCTCCGTATCCTGTCTAACTATTCATACGCCTGAACCAGACTACCGTGTACCCGCTTGTATTTGCGGGTAACCCATTCAGCCAGGCGCTTTCTGAGCTTGCCACGCAATATCATTGCCTGAGCATGACTCTTGCAGTGGATGACTATATCATCAGCGTACCGCTCAAACCGGACAACGGGGAATTCCCGCTTCATCCACATGTCGAATGCATAGTGCAGGAACAGATTTGCCAGCAACGGACTAATAACGCCCTGAACGCAAAAGGTAATATTTTTATGCCTTATGTCGAGATCAACAAATATACAAAAAGCGGAACGTCTCAATATGGCTCATGGATTGTGGATTGCTCACTCATGGGCTGAGTGTGGCGGAGGCTGCCCTGCCATTGTCACGTCAGTTCGAACTATCCCGACGTCAGGCTTATGCTCTCCGTTTTCTGGTGATTTCCAGAGCGATTTAAATTCTGTCAATGAATCAGCTGATAACTCGCATTAAGACGTTTAGCCAACTTTTCAAGTCGCTTATCCAATGTCCAAAGTCTTGCCCCTGGTGTTATCAGGGTCGATGCCAGCAATGTAATATCAACCAGACCACATCCGAGGCCGTACAGCTTTTCGTTTTCAATGAATGCCATCACCTCGATGATAGTGGCCTGATGACTCTGTGGTAACAGCCCCAGATCTCCAAGCGTTCTCAGTCTTGGTGCCGGAGGGGTACCGCAGGCTATTTCAGCCAGTATCATTGGATGAATCAGAACCAGATCCCAGCCCAGCAACTGAACCAACCTGTCATTCCTGTTTTTGAAATGGTCAATCCAGACGGACGTATCAACCAAAATAGTCATTATGCGGATGGCTCCTCGCGGCGGCGAGGGATCATCTGCATTTCAGGCGATGATCCGCCTAGCGAGGCCAGCCTTTTTGCCGCCTGCACCCGAACAAACGTTTTCACAGCTTCCCGGAAAATATCGGCCTTATCCATACCTGGATCGGCCATTTCCAACGCCTGTGCATACAACACATCATCAATTGTGACTGTAGTTCGCATAACATTACCTCACGAGATTCATATTATGATGTAATCATGCATCAAAAATAGAATCAATGCAATTGACAAGAAAAGAATACTGTATGAAAATAATCTGCTGTCGGAAAAGCATATCCGTTATGGCGGTTATGGGGGCATTGCTTACTACCATGTTAGCGACACCTATATGGAGAGCATAAAAATCTATGGTCACCCTCGTTTTTGCAACACTCATTTTGATGCTTTCCTAATATGGGGCGCAATGTATACCTTGCGGCCATCGTCTACAGTAGGTAGCACGTAATAAATCATAATGGTTTTTTTCCGTTTCCTGACCAGTAGTTAACTTCTCCATTTTCATTAAACTGATACTGAGATTTTCTGGTTTTCCTTTTCTTGTATTTGAAAAGTCAGCAATTTAAACCGGAGTTTGACTCCGGTTCTTTAGCAAAAACAGGTTAAATGCTTTGTGAAAGCAAAGAGGAAACCTGCCGGGCATTTCTGCATTTAACTAAAAGCTGAGGCGTCAGAATAACACCAAACTTTTCAGTGAGGCACCGAGCGATTTCTTTAAGATGAGAGGGCCTTAATCCCAGCGCTAAAAATTCAGAGTTTTCATTCAAACCAGTTAACGGCTTCACACCAATGGTATGCAAATAAATGCCGAGGATCAGTTGGTAATGTTTATCTTTTGTGCTGTTATTGACTCTTTGGCTCTCCGATATAATCGACTGCTTATCAGCCAAATTATCCGGCTTCGGTTGCGTAAAGAACGCTCTGATTTGATGTCGATCCGTTTTACCGTTTGCAGACAAAGGAAACGCCTGAATATGAGCAAAACGCGTCGGTATATGAGAAACGGGTAAAAGCCCGTGAGAAAAATCCCGCAATTCTGAGGCGGGAATTTCCTGACCATTGAGCGTCGTATACATAGCGCCTAATGTTGCGTCGCCATTCTGTTCATTTGGATAATCAACGACGACAATATTATTGATTTGTGGGTGTTTACATAACTCATTTTCAATATCAGGCAGAGAGACCCTAATCCCCCGAATTTTGACATAACCATTTACTCTGCTGGCAAAAATGATGGTGCCATCTTTTCGGTAATAGCCCTGATCCCCTGTTCTAAATGCTCTTAATTGTTCACCTGTAGGCGAGGTGATAGTGACAAAATCTTTTTGCACAACAAGACCCTCTTCCAGATAGCCTAAGGCAAGATTGACTCCTGTAGTATAAATCCGGCCAGTCACAAACGCCGGGCAATGTTCATTGATATCATTACAGATAAAATATTGAGTCGCAGGCAGGGGCTTACCATAAGGAATAAGGCTGACATCCGCCGACGTAATTTCATGCCATATACTCCAAATTGTCGTTTCAGTAGGCCCTCCCAAAGAAAACAACCGAGTATCAGGATACGTCGCTCTAATTTCCTTGATGAGAGCAGGCTTAATATAATCACCGCCCTGCGCTATCAGTCTGAGGGAAGAGAGAGAATCTCCCTTTTGGCACGCAATTAACATTTCTAAAATCGCAGGCACTGAGCACCAAATAGAAACTTTGTGTTGTGAAACCAGCCGATTCCAATGGATAGCATCTTTCTCTGCATGAGGTTCAGGGATAACCAGTGTTGCGCCAATAGTTAGTGATGCAAAGAGGTCGAAAACCGACATATCATGATGCAATGGCGTAACGGAAATAAACACGTCATCCTGTTTAACCTCCCATTTATTCAGCGTTTGCCCGATAACATTAGATGTTGCCTTGTTATTGAGCACCACACATTTGGGTTTACCCGTTGTTCCGGATGTGTACAAATAATAAGCAGATTCAATGCTATGACTCAGTGATGATAAAGTTTCTAAAGGGAGTAAAACGTTTTCAGAAACTGATGTGAGCAGTGTTTTCAATGTGATGGTTTTATCACGATTAAACTGTCCGGTATTCACAATGAGATCAGAATGGCAATTCGTTAGCAAATAATCCAGACGTTCAGAGGGAGAATTCACATCAATAGGCACCCAAATAATCCCCAAAAGCGCACAAGCGATTGTCACCATCACATGTTCAGGACTACGAGGCAAACAAATCGCAACCACACTGCCTTTGTGCATCCCACAGCGATTCAGGTTATTCACTATTTTTTGAACACACACACCCAACTCAGAATATGTAATCTGCTGTTCCCCACAGATAATAGCGGATTTTTTTAATTTTCCCGTCAATAGGTTATCCGCAATACGAGCCAGGAAATCTGAACAGATAAAATCATTGTCATCACCGTTATCTTTGTAATGGTGGTAATCAATCACCTCAGAAAAATCCACAGCAAGTTTTTCCTGACGACAGATCAGCGCTATTGCTTGAGTGATGGTTTGTAAAATATCCTGTACGATATTTTGTTCCAGCGCTTTTTCTGCATAATCAATGGATAACACCAGATTTTTGTCCTGGTCTAGGGATAAACGAATATCCATCGCAACTTGCGGTGTCTGCGTTAATCCATCATAAAAAGAGACATCACCAGATGCAGGCAATGTTTTCCATGACAAACCATTCGTTAGCACAACAGGTAGCGCTAAACCTGTTTGATGTTGATTGAATATCAGCCTGTTAATATCAACGCCGGAAAAATCCAGATGTTCCAGAGAGGCAAAAATATCATTTTGAAAAGCTGTTGCCCTTTCTAAAAATGGCGTCTGGTCTCTTTTAAAACAAGCAGCGATAAATGAAGATTCATTACTGAACTGCATTTTCTGGGTGGGAATAGCAACCGGAACACCGATACATAACCGACTGTCTTGAGTCCAAAATGACATTATCTCCAGGATAATGGTAGATAAAATCGTATTTTGAAACAGGCCATAAGATGAAGCGATTTTAGACAAATGATTCAACGTCGCGCTGGGAACGGTGACCTTATCCCTTCTGTAGCGAGAGGATTTTATCGATTCTGGTGGTCTCTTCCAGGGCAACGCCGGTGGGCCGGGATATTCTTTTAGTTTTTCTGACCAATATTCAGTATCACTTTGCTTTTTCGAGACAGAAGGCGGTTGAAGCAAATGAGCGATATTTCCCGTTGACCTGGATCTTTTCTGCTCATTCTCATCCTCCTCAAACAATTTAAATAATATGAGAGAGATAGCGCTGCCATCCAAAATCAGTGCATCAAAGCTCACGAACACCACGGTCGTAAAAAGATCTTTATCTTCATCCTCTGGCTCTGCCAATTTCATGACCCAAATATGCCAGGGAGAACGAGAAAGATCGTGGATTGTATGAGAATACGCCTGCCTCATCTCATCTATCTTTTGATAAGCCGCTGAACGCGGGATATCCGTGAAATCAATTTCATCAAGATTCAGGATAACGGCATCGGAGACATATTGAACCAATGAACTTTCATCTATATGGGTACGTAACGCATCATATTGCTGTACTAATCTGGTGAGCCGGGACCTGATGACGGAAAACTCGATATGACCTCTGAATTCCCTGAAATCATGCATGGCAACACCACCCAGTGGTAACAGTTCACTTCGTCCTAGCAGGTACGCGCGTTGTAATGGTGTCAGTGCGGTATCCATGATATTTCCTCAATTTTCGATTGTGAGAAAGCGCGGAATCTAATTAATTAACAAGCTAAACATTTAATCTCTTTCAAAAAGAAAGATTACTTCTGTCGAGTAAGGATTTTCACTAGTGCCTCAGCCGCCTTTTCAGCCGCTCCCCGCGATCTTAATGTCATCGTCTGTGCCAGTGCATTTAATGTTTGGTGAGCCTTAATATCTTCAATTATCAGTCCTGCCTGTGGGATATATTTGTTAATAAATCCCGTTAATTCTTCTGCGACATCAGTATCAATATCCAATGCTGAAAGAGAAGTATGAGCGTTGATATTTTCTTCATTCGTCAGCCGGGACAGCAGAAGAATGAGCATTTGCTCAACACAAGAGGATGTCATCTTTTTAGCCCCCACATTTTGATGCGAAGCAGAAAAATGAGATGAGAAAAAATAGTCCAAAGACTGGTTTATTAGTTCAGGTGAACGAATGATCATCCGAATCAAAGAGAGATAGATATCAAACATTCTGCGGATATACGGTTCAGGGAAAATATCCAGACGAACATCCCAGTTGACCAGAATCCCTTCATAAGCAGGCGCAATTTGGACATCCAAGGCAACCTGTGGCCCTTGAGAAATAACAAAGACCATTTCACCGAAAGCACGGGTTACATTTTCGGACAATAAATTATCGCCACTGATACCAAAACCGGAGGTAAAAACGATAGGCGAGATTTGCATGTTACCGTGGTATCTGGAGAGATCCCGCATAACACTGACGCCCGGATAAGCCCGGTGAGAGAGGAGTAAAGCGATTTGATCAGCAAAACGATGGCATAACGCAATCATCGGCTCATGACGTTGTAATTCAACACTTAAAATAGATAAATCTGAAAAATCACCAACAATTTTGTCCACATCACTGAGGTAACTTTCTCGCTGGAACGTAGGTACATTTAATCTGAATTTATCAGACTGAGTACAAATCCCGACGGTACACGCGAAAAGAGACAGAAATAATGTTGACAGCGTAATCTGATATTTTTTGGCGGTTGTCTTTAACGATAACTTTTGTTCTTTAGTTAGTTGAACCGCGAATCGATCACTCAAGTATTCTCCCTTTGGGAGAGGGCGATGAATATGAGGAAGTTTAGGGGCTGGCGGAATTTGCGCAATACGCGTACTCCACCATTTTTTATCGCGCTCACGTAAAGTTAATAAAGATTTATCAGCCTGCATTCGCTCTAAATAGTGAAAATAAGTGCTTCCTCCACTTTTTGGTTGATGGTCAGGCTGATGATAAAACCGGGCCAAATCTTCCATGAGAATACGAAAACTTTGCGCATCACCTGCAATCATGTCCAGGTCGATATGCAAGCGAAAGTCTCCATCTTTTAAAAGGGTGACACTCAAATCGATAGACTGACCATGTTCAAGATCCAGTTTCTGGTGGGTTTTACTTTTTCGTTTACTTTCCAGAAAATCAGCAATGGTTTTTTCATCACAGATACTGACATCATCAATGTGCAATTTATCGTTGGAAGACAGACTTTCTATGGTTTGCATGCCATCCGGTGTAACGCGTAGTTGCAACATCGGATGGATATCAAAGAGATACTGTACGGCAGTTTTCAGCCGCTCAAGATCAAGTTCAGTACCATCAAACTCTGCATACAAATGTGCGGTAACACCACCCAACGTCTGTTCATATTGCCGGCCAACCCAATAAGCGGCCTGCATGGTCGTTAGCTCTCTCATTTAGTTTCCATAAAGTTTAGATTATCAGCTACAACAAGAATATGATTACAAATGATAATAAAAATTATTATTATTTGATAAATAAAGCAACATGAATATGAATCAGCCCGATGTTAATGACTGAAATTTATTGAAAATATCTATATTTATTAATTGGATAAACCACTCAATAAGCAGGTGAACTTTATTCCACAGGATGAAAGTCGAGAACATATCATCTAAACTAGATAAAAAAATTAATATATGCAATAAATTAATATCCAATTTATAGCAATAAATAAATGGACGCCGTACACCTGCTCCCCTAGCCTGATTAAACGCTATACGTGGATAAACCAATAGTTGAAAAACAGCCTTCACATATGGATCATTTGACCTTGTCTGCGGCGCAAACGGTATCCGTTATCGAGACAAAATTGCGCCTACTGTGGAATTGCGGCTACTGCTGATAAATTAGAATAAAAATATTAATTTGGAGTGCTACTTCAAGTAAAACAAAGGTGTTTCTATAACATCATTAATTGAATATAGAAACACCTGCGAAAAAAACCTCTGAATTTCCATTCAGGGGATTACTTATAACATCAATACCAATTACAACACATCAACCGCATTCAGTTCCCTGAAAGCCTGTTCCAGGCGGGCAGCCATAGAAACCTGACCGGCACGCAGCCATACGCGTGGATCGTAGAATTTTTTATTGGGTTTATCTGCGCCTTCAGGATTACCCAGCTGGCCTTGCAGATAGCCTTCGTTCTTTTTGTAATAGTTCAGAATACCTTCCCAAGTCGCCCATTGGGTGTCGGTATCAATATTCATTTTAACAACGCCGTAGCTGACCGCTTCCTTGATCTCTTCCGCTGTAGAACCGGAACCACCGTGGAAAACAAAGTCCAGGCTGTTGTGTGGCAGATTGAATTTCTCAGCAACATAGTCCTGCGAGTTACGCAAAATTTTTGGTGTCAGCTTAACGTTGCCTGGTTTATAAACACCATGAACGTTACCGAAAGAAGCAGCAATAGTAAAACGTGGGCTGATAGCGTTCAGTTTCTCATAAGCATAAGCAACGTCTTCCGGTTGAGTGTATAGGGCGGAGCTATCCATATGGCTGTTATCAACACCATCTTCCTCACCACCAGTACAACCTAATTCGATTTCCAGCGTCATATCGATTTTTGCCATACGAGCCAGATACTTGCTGCAAATTTCAATATTTTCTTCCAACGATTCTTCTGATAGATCGATCATATGGGAAGAGAACAACGGTTTACCTGTCGCCGCGTAATGCTTTTCACCGGCATCCAGCAAACCGTCAATCCACGGCAGCAGTTTACGCGCACAGTGGTCAGTATGCAGGATCACAGGAACACCATAATGTTCAGCCATCTGATGAACATGGCGAGCACCAGAAATTGAACCCAGAATAGCCGCTTGCTGACCTTCAGCTTTCACACCCTTACCGGCAATAAAAGCAGCACCGCCGTTAGAGAACTGAATGATAACGGGAGAACGAACTTTGGCGGCCGTTTCCAACACTGCGTTGATTGAATCAGTACCTACACAGTTTACCGCCGGCAACGCAAAGTGGTTTTCTTTAGCTATTGCGAACACTTTTTGAACATCATCACCAGTGATGACACCCGGTTTTACGAAATCAAAAATTTTAGACATGTTACGTGGGTCCTGTTTAGAGCGGGCAGATAAAACTGCCCGTCATGACTTAATTACTGTTTTGCACGTTCTTCCAGCATCACAACCGCAGGCAGTTTCTTTCCTTCGACAAACTCAAGGAAAGCGCCACCACCAGTAGAGATGTAAGAAATTTTGTCAGCAATACCGAACAGGTCGATCGCTGCCAGCGTATCGCCTCCACCTGCGATAGAGAATGCGTCACTATCAGCAATTGCGCGGGCGATAATTTCAGTTCCTTGACGGAAATTAGGGAATTCGAATACACCAACCGGGCCATTCCACAGAATAGTTTTAGCGTTTTTCAGGATGTCTGCCAGACGTTGAGCGGATTCCTCTCCCAGATCGAGGATTTGCTCATCATCTTTAATATCGCCGGTAGATTTCAAGGTGGCTTCCGCAGTTTCAGAGAATTCTGTTGCTACACGAACATCAGTTGGCACGGGAATATCGCAGCTTATCAGCAGTTTTTTCGCTTCTGGGATCAGATCATCTTCATACAGTGAACGACCCACATTGTGGCCTTCCGCGGCAACAAAAGTATTCGCGATACCTCCGCCTACAATGAGTTGATCCGCGATTTTAGACAGGGTGTCCAATACGGTCAGCTTGGTTGAAACTTTAGAACCACCAACGATAGCAACCATTGGACGGGCTGGTTTATCCAGCGCTTTACCCAATGCTTCCAATTCTGCGGATAGCAGCGGACCTGCGCAGGCAACAGGAGCGAACTTAGCCACACCGTGGGTAGAAGCCTGGGCACGATGCGCCGTACCAAATGCATCCATGATATAAATATCACACAGAGAAGCGTATTTTTTCGCCAGAGTTTCGTCGTCTTTCTTCTCACCTTTATTAAAGCGAACATTTTCCAGAACAACCAGCTCACCTTCCGCTATGTCTACACCTTCCAGATACGTTTTTTCCAGACGAACCGGGGAAGATAATTTCTCTTTCAGGTAATCTACTACTGGTTTCAGTGAGAATTCTTCATTGTATTCGCCTTCAGTAGGGCGGCCGAGGTGAGAAGTGATCATAACCTTAGCGCCCTGTTTTAATGCTGCTTCGATGGTCGGCAAAGAAGCACGGATACGCGCATCAGAGGTGACTTTGCCATCTTTTACCGGAACGTTCAGGTCAGCGCGGATCAAAACTCGCTTACCCGCCAGATCTAAATCGGTCATCTTAATTACAGACATGGTGAATCCTCTCGTTGATTCTCTAAATTGTTTAATCTTGTGCCGTGTGCAGATCTATTATTATGCACTGTCTGTCAGCAACAGATCATTTGAAACCCGTAGCAGCCATTGCTAACGTTGTATCCAACATTCGGTTAGCAAAACCCCACTCATTATCGCACCAGACTAATGTCTTAACCAGGTGCTGCCCACTGACCCGCGTTTGGGTGCCATCAACAATCGCACTGTGGGGATCGTGGTTAAAATCCGTTGAGACTAACGGCAATTCGGTATAGTCAACTATACCACGAAATGAAGTTGCCGCTGATTTTTGCATTAATTCATTGATTTTTCTGACATTCACTGGAGATTTTACTGTAACGCTCAAATCAATAGCAGTAACATTAATCGTTGGTACGCGTACTGAGATGGCTTCAAAGCGGTCACAGAATTTTGGAAAAATCCGGGTTATCCCTGCGGCCAGTTTGGTATCCACTGGAATGATAGACTGGCTGGCGGCCCGGGTACGCCGTAAGTCTTGATGATAAGCATCAATCACAGGCTGGTCATTCATTGAGGCATGAATTGTTGTCACCGTTCCAGATTCAATTTCAAATGCATCATCCAATAATTTAATGATGGGAATGATGCAGTTGGTGGTGCAAGAGGCGTTGGATACAATGCGATCTTCCGCTGTCAACAGGTCCTGATTCACACCATAGACCACCGTCGTGTCTAAATCATTGCCGCCTGGATGAGAAAACAGCACCTTTTTTGCGCCACTGGCAAGATGCGCTTCCCCATCAGCTCTGCTGCCATATATCCCACTGCAATCAAGAACAATATCAATCCCCAGTTCTTGCCAAGGCAATGCCGATATATCGGATTGATGAAACAGACGAATATTATCGTCACCAACCTGCAACAAATCATTATTCAGACGCACATCCCAGGCAAAACGACCGTGACTAGAATCATACTTCAGCAAGTGGGCAATCCCTTCAGCATCTGCCAACTCATTAACAGCAATAATAGCAATTTCAGCCCGACGCCCAGACTCATAAAGAGCACGTAAAATACTGCGCCCTATCCTGCCAAAACCGTTTATCGCTACCTTGATTGTCATGTTACTCCCTGAATATAGTTATTACCACGCAACCGTTTAGGATAACTGACTCAATCACTAATGTACTGATTGTTTATCACAAAATTGCTAAAACTGTGGCCTCCAGACAATAAAATGAAACGATTCAGCTACTGGTAATGAGATTAAGGGAAAAGCAGATTGATGGCAATAGTAAAAAGTGATCAACTCACGAAATGGAAAAACGTGCCATAAGAACCCGCCTTCCACTCTCAGCGTCCCAGATTGCCGTAGCAATGCGCATCACACGCCAAGGTGCGCAGAAACAACTGAATATTGGATTGAAGGCAGGAATGGTGAAAGCTATCATTAATCCTCGGCACAAACCGGTCTAATTTCCACACAATTGCATCGTGGGATCGCTGGTAGTGGTACGTTCATGAACTATGCCGTTTGGGAAAGTTTAGAGTGTTTTCGCGCTGCATTCACTAATCCAGAATTTCAGGCGAAGCTCGCTAAATATTCCGATGGGATAATCGGGTCGCCGCACATATTTCAAAAACTAGCAGTTCCTGGAATCTGCGAGGCATAAATAAAAGAGCGCATCCGATCAATGTTTACCCCGGATGCGCTCACTCATAAACTAACTCATTATTTCAGTAGAGCTTTAGCCTTAGCGACAACATTCTCTACAGTGAAACCGAACGCTTTAAACAGCTGATCAGCAGGAGCCGATTCACCAAATGTCTCCATACCTACGATAGCGCCATGTATACCGACATATTTAAACCAATAATCAGCAATACCCGCTTCAACGGCAACACGCGCAGAAACCGCTGCTGGCAATACCGCTTCACGGTACGCAGCATCCTGCTTATCAAAAGCATCAGTAGACGGCATAGAAACTACACGTACCTTACGGCCTTCCTGAATCAGTTGATTATAAGCCCCTACTGCCAATTCAACTTCTGAACCTGTTGCGACCAGAATCAACTCTGGCTGACCTTCACAATCTTTCAGGATGTAAGCACCTTTCTCAATATTAGCCAACTGTTCAGCAGTACGTTCTTGCTGTGCCAGATTCTGACGAGAGAAAATAAGTGCTGATGGGCCTGTTTTACGTTCAATAGCATATTTCCATGCAACCGCAGATTCAACTTGGTCACATGGACGCCATGTGCTTAGATTTGGCGTCACACGTAAACTGGCAATCTGTTCTACCGGCTGGTGGGTCGGGCCATCTTCACCCAAACCGATTGAGTCATGGGTATAAACAAAGATGCTGCGAATTTTCATCAGTGCCGCCATACGCACTGCGTTACGGGCATATTCAACGAACATCAGGAAAGTTGCGCCATAAGGTACAAAACCACCATGCAGAGCGATACCGTTCATAATGGCGGACATGCCAAATTCACGAACGCCATAATGGATGTAGTTACCTGCCTGATCTTCGTTCAATGGCTTAGAACCTGACCACATCGTTAGATTACTTGGCGCCAGGTCCGCAGACCCCCCCATAAATTCAGGCAGCACTTTACCGAAAGCCTCCAAAGCATTCTGAGAAGCTTTACGGCTGGCAATATTGGCAGGATTTTGTTGCAATTGTTCGATAAATGCTTTTGATTCGGTTTCCCAGTTTGCTGGTAATTCGCCACTGGTACGGCGTTTGAATTCAGCGGCTAATTCAGGATACGCTTTTTCATAAGCAGCGAATTTCTCATTCCAGGTTGCTTGCTTCGCGTTACCCATCTCTTTTGCATCCCACTCAGAATAAATTTCCGCTGGAATTTCAAATGCCGGATGATGCCAACCCAGCACTTCACGCGTTGCAGCAATTTCTGCGTCACCCAGTGGCGCGCCGTGAGAATCATGAGTACCCGCTTTGGTTGGCGCGCCAAAACCGATAACTGTTTTACACATCAGCAGTGAAGGTTTATCAGAAACTTTACGTGCTTCTTCAATCGCTGCTTTGACTGCATCTGCATTATGACCATCAACGCCGCGAACGACATGCCAGCCATAAGCCTCAAAACGACCTGCGGTATCATCGGTAAACCAGCCTTCAACATGACCATCAATAGAAATACCATTGTCATCATAGAAAGCAATCAGTTTGCCCAGTTTTAACGTTCCCGCCAGAGAGCAAACTTCATGAGAAATACCTTCCATCATGCAGCCGTCTCCCATAAACACATAAGTGTTATGGTCAACAATATCATGACCAGGACGATTAAATTGTGTAGCCAGAGTACGTTCAGCAATAGCAAAACCTACTGCGTTGGCAATCCCCTGCCCTAAAGGACCGGTCGTTGTCTCTACGCCTGGCGCATAGCCATACTCAGGATGGCCTGGAGTTTTGGAATGCAATTGACGGAAGTTTTTCAGATCATCAATAGAAACGTCATAGCCGGTGAGATGCAACAGGCTATAAATCAGCATAGAGCCATGGCCGTTAGACAATACAAAACGATCACGATCAACCCAATGTGGATCAATGGGGTTATGATTTAAATAATCACGCCATAAAACTTCAGCGATATCAGCCATTCCCATAGGCGCGCCAGGGTGCCCTGATTTTGCTTTCTGCACAGCATCCATGCTAAGGAAGCGAATAGCATTAGCAAGGGTCTTACGAGTGGTCATTTTCTACTCCAAGTGGGATAAAAACGTTTAGGGGGATAATTTTCTCAGCACAGCGTACAAACCGCAATCTTTAAAGCCAGATATAAGAAAACTATCTTAATTTCACTTAAACGACAATTCTTTGATTTAGGTTGCTGATTTACACGAATTTCGTCGTCATCAGAATAAGAAACGAACTCATTACGCAATATAGCGAGGTAATTTAATTAAACATAACTATTATTTGCAAATCAATAGATAAAATACCCAATTAAATGGAGAAACATCTTTAATTAGTGGCAATTTCCAGCTACAAAATTAATTATTTATATTGAACGTATATGACGTGCCAATGATCCATTAGCTATTTAATTTGTAAATAATTAATATTCAGTCTCCCCTCCAGATATCAATATCATCGTCACATCAATAAACAAATAAATAATTTAAAATAAAATAATACTTATAGTGATATTTTCTTATATGATGATATTTTTACGTAAAATAGTAAGTAATTTAATCAACATATATAGATAAAACAAAAAATATTATTTTTTGATGAATTAATTATTGCAATCCATTATATAATCAGGTTATTTTAAATAGAATAAGAAAAATAGCCGTTCAGATAACTACTTAATTAGTCATTATGGGGTCTCCATGTTAAATATAAAAAATAAGCAAAATAATATCACTCCGCAATTAATTTATATGTGGGAAAGAAGTAATGAACATGAAGAAGAATTTTGTCGTCAGGATCAAAAAGTTATTCAAACTATGCAAACGGTTACGTCACTTGAAGCTCACCTGTTTGGAAAAAATAACATCAAGCAAACCTATCGCTGTGGTAAATATCCACTTTGTGATGAAAATAGTCACTGCATCGGTATCACTTTTCATCTATCCAAAGCTCAAAATTTTTCTATTTCTTATTATCATGAAAAATCCTCTCCAGCGGCTCTGGAATTTACACCCCCCAGCGACATACTGACTCAAACTGAATGGGAAGTGCTTTTTCTGGTTCTGCGATCACTGGATGAAGAAGACATCAGCAAAGAATTAATGTTAAGTGCAGAAGACGTCATTAATTATATTCAATCAATTTACCAAAAATTTAATCTGCCATTGCATATAGAATTGGAAGATTTCTGTAAAAAAATAATTTTGATCTTTATATTCCAGAAAGATTTTTCTCTATTGGCAGTAAAGAGTTATAAATTTTCATTAATCAAAGAACCAAACCAAAAACTCAAATATCTTTCTAACAAAATAGGAATTTTGTTGTGAATTACAAAAAATTAACTGTATCTCCTCAAATTATTAACTTTATGGAAACCAGTCATGAACCATGGGGTATAAAAGATAAAAGCTCCCGCTTTGTTTATGAGAACAAAGCAATGGCTATGTTACGGGATCTTCCTGTTGGTTTTAGTGTTGAAGGGCGTCTCGACAATGATTTGCCTTGGAATGGCGCAGCTTTTGCAGAACAATTTCAAATACATGACAGAGCAGTCATGCAATCAGAAAAAAGAATATGTTCATTAGAAACACATTTATATGGTAAAGAAAAATTACTTTCTTCATATTTTTTCGAGAAATTTCCATTTTATAATGAAGATAATCAATGTGTTGGCGTTATTTTTCATGCATGGAAAGCCGAAGCTTTTTCTCTGACGCGCTTTTTTTACGGTAAACTCCCTGCTTCTATCATGTTTCAACCACCCTCGGAGTTATTTACTCAACGGGAATGGGATGTCATTTTCCTGTTTTTACAGAAATATACCAGTAAACAAATCGGACGAATACTCGATATCTCTTATCGTACTGTAGAAGCTCATATGTTACGAATATACAAAAAAATTGGCATTAATTCTGGTCAGCAATTGGATGAATATTGCCGCCTTAATGATTTTGATCTCTATGTTCCTGAGAGATTTTTAAAGCCAGGAAGTAAAATTTTAATATAATATGAAAAATAGCTCCGATCCTTGGAGCATTAAAGACAAAAGTACCAATAGGAAACTATTAGTCAGTCAAGCTATTAAACCAAGAATACTTTTAATATATAATAATTATGACCTTTACATCCAGCAGAAATACCTTCAATATATGATTCTTATTTTGTTGCAAAATAACTGTTGCCACTATTACGTAATCGTTTCGATAGCCTCTTTAATTAACCCTCATTGATAATCTGTCCCCCAATTACCACCAAGTGATAAAAACATTGATAATTTTTCTATATATCGATGTTCTTTAATAATTAAAATCAGGAGATTACGATGAATATTCAAGATTGGCATCCAGCGGATATTATTGCAGCCTTAAGAAAACAAGGGACAAACCTTTCAGCAGTTTCCCGCAAAGCAGGTTTGGCATCATCGACACTGAATAATGCATTACATCGTCCATGGCCGAAGGGGGAAGCGTTAATCGCCACCGAATTGGGTTTACATCCATCGACTATTTGGCCATCACGCTATAGACCTGGTAAAGAGAATAAATTCCTGATAAAGGTTGCAGAAACAAGAAGTATAGAAAACAGGTAGCTTCTCTATGTCTGCAATGCCAATAAAGAGACTACCGCATGACATAAACGAGAAAGCCCCGGGCGATTACCCAGGGCTTCGAAATCATTGGCGGTGCGGACGGGGCTCGAACCCGCGACCCCCGGCGTGACAGGCCGGTATTCTAACCAACTGAACTACCGCACCGCACAGCGTTCTGGTTAAGAACGGGGTAGATATTACGAACCCAGGATCATCCCGTCAATATTTTTTATTATAAAGTGGCGCGCTTGATCAACTTTTCACCCTTAAAGGTGATTTATCTGCAATTTTATTTTAACTCTGTTCAGAACTTGTACGCCATAAACAGCTCCCGCCTTTCTTCTCAACTAAATCCAATCTGGACTCATGAGCGACAAGTTCTTCATCCGCTGCATAAATAATTTTTAATGCAGTTTGAGGCCGGGTAATACGCTGTACTTCAGAAACACCCGCATTGCCAAGAATGTCCCCTTCCATTGAGAATGCAAGAGAAGTCTGCCCGCCTGTCATTATCAAATAGACATCAGACAATATCTCGGCATCAAGCAACGCCCCATGTAAGGTTCGCTTAGAATTGTCTATATCATAACGATCACACAATGCGTCAAGGTTGTTTCTTTTCCCCGGAAACAAAGCTCTTGCTAATTGCAAGCTATCAGTAATCTTGCAAAAATCAGCTGTTGGTGGGATATCACGGTCCAGTTTCCCAAATTCATAATCCATAAAGCCGATATCGAAGGGAGCGTTATGGATAATTAACTCAGCGCCACGAATGAATTCAATGAATTCATCTGCGATATCAGCAAACAGCGGCTTATCCTGCAAAAATTCATCACTGATTCCATGAACTTCAAATGCCTCAGGATCGACCAATCTGTCCGGTTTAATATAGATATGAAAATGGCGGCCAGTCAGACGGCGGTTAATAACCTCTACGGCGCCAATTTCAATAATTTTGTGTCCTTCATAGTGAACACCTAACTTATTCATACCAGTGGTTTCGGTATCAAGGACAACTTGTCGTGTAATCGCAGTGCTCATAACGCTTTTTTATGTCAGACTTAAGGTTTTGGGATTGAATAAGAAGAGTCTACCAGATATGAGCAAGCAGGTAGAAATTTTCACCGATGGATCTTGTCTTGGAAACCCAGGGCCAGGTGGATATGGTGTTTTACTACGTTATCAACAACACGAAAGAACCCTCAGTGAAGGTTTTCATCGCACAACTAACAACAGAATGGAGCTGATGGCCGCAATTATTGGTCTGGAAACCCTGACTCGCCCTTGCAAAATTGTATTAACCACCGATAGCCAGTATGTGCGCCAGGGCATTACACAATGGATCCATAATTGGAAAAAGCGCGGCTGGCGTAAAGCAGATAAATCGCCTGTCAGCAATGTCGATTTATGGCAACGTCTCGACCAGGCAATTACCCGCCATGATATTGATTGGCAATGGGTTAAAGGCCATGCCGGGCATGATGAAAATGAGCGTTGTGATGAATTGGCTCGAGCTGCGGCAAACTCACCAACCAAAACCGATGCCGGGTATGTCGAAAATACAGATTAATCGCGTTTTCGGTAACATTTTGTTACACCAACGGCACTACCCAGTTTGGGTCTTAATAGCGTCATTTTTATCTGGTTTAGCGTTAATGGCAGTGTCCGTTTACGGGCAATAATCAGGCTTACACAGCCAAATACAGGCAAATGCCGGTTAAAAAAACCGGCTTCATTTCGCCAGGGTAATACTTGAAAATTACCACGATACATCACTTCATAATTAAGCAGACTCAACCAATCAAGTTGACGCGTCAGGGAAAACATACGGCTGCAATAGGGCTGATGCCGCCATAATCCTGGTACTAATTTCCCTAAACCCAGCAGACTCAATGAATTGAAACCACTGATGATAAGCCAGCCATCATCAATCATCACCCGGTCAACTTCCCGTAAAAGACGATGAGGGTCAGCACTGTAAGCCAGCACATGACTCAGCAAACAAGCATCAACGGACTTTCCTTCAAATGGCAGGTGATAAGGATCGGAAATCACCTGCATATTCTTTCCTTCCTTACCCACATTAATCTGATTGAAGATTGGACACTCCTTGCTGTTAATTTCAGCACTCAAATTACCGATTTTCAGCAGATGGAAACCAAATATTTTCGGCCACCAGGGTTGTAATTGATGTTCCAAAGCGGCACGGTAATACTCCCCCCAAGGTAAATCAGACCAAGAAGCCGGGGGATTCATGTTTTGTGTTGTATGTGCAGATTTCATGGCTTCTTTTCCTTATAACCGCTGTTAAATAAGAGGTATACAATGGAGCTTATCAGTATTCCTGCTCTTTCGGATAATTACATTTGGTTACTTTGTGATGAAAATAGACACTCTGTAATCATTGATCCAGCAGAATCACAACCTGTTCTTGATACTTTGAAATCCCGTGGCTGGATACCCGATGCAATTTTACTTACCCATCATCATTATGATCATGTTGGTGGTGTTCCTGGGATTATTGATCAATTCCCTGATCTGCCAGTATACGGCCCAGAGGAAACCCAAAACAAAGGCGCCACAATAATAGTACGTGGAGGTAATAGCATCAATTTTGGTTGTTTTTCTTTCCGAATTATTGATGTTCCAGGCCATACTCTGGGACACATTGCTTTTTATCAAGCTCCTTACCTTTTTTGTGGAGATACATTGTTCTCTGGTGGCTGCGGACGTCTCTTTGAAGGCACCGCTGAACAGATGTACGCATCTATAGGAAAAATAGCTGAGTTGCCTGATGACACACTTATCTGTTGCGCCCATGAATATACCGTTTCAAATATGAAATTTGCTCATGCTGTTTTGCCCAATCAGACTATTAGCGAATACCAGCAAAAAGTAACTAGAATGAGGGAAAATAATCAACCAACAGTACCAACCACGTTACAAACTGAGAAAAAAATCAATATTTTCTTAAAATGTTATGATATTGATTTACAAAGAAATATTGGAATCACGCCACACTCTCAACCGCTTTCCAGCGTTTTCCGTCAGCTAAGAATACAAAAAGACCAATTTTGATTGAGATAGTTGCTATATCAAGCCAAGATAAGTATTATTGCTCGTCTTTTAAGCAGATATAAAAATTAATTATGAAGACAAAAGCGATTCTGTTCGCATCTGTCTTGCTGGTTGGCTGTCAATCCGGACCTGATTGGTCGATGACAGCCGGGCAACGGGCACAGAATTCGTCTTCAACGAGTCTAAAAACAGGCAAGATAGCAGCAGCTGATGGCGCCAATCAGTTTGCTGCCTGGAAGGATGGCGATCCCAGCACCCAACAGGAGCTGTGGAGATACATCCGTGACGAGTTGAGGATGCAGGTCCCTGATAATTACAGGGTTCGTGAACAACGAAATTATTACCTGAAAAACAAGAGCTATCTCCACGATGTAACTTTACGGGCTGAACCGTATATGTACTGGATAGTCAGGCAAATCAAGCAGCGCGATATGCCGATGGAACTGGTGCTGGTACCCATAGTGGAGAGTGCTTTTAACCCGCATGCTACCTCACGCGCTAAAGCGGCAGGTCTGTGGCAGATTGTCCCGGATACGGGTCGCAGCTACGGTCTTACCCAAGATAAATGGTACGACGCACGCCGGGACGTTGCTGCCTCAACGACGGCTGCCCTGAATCTGTTACAGCGCCTTAATAAAATGTTCAATGGTGACTGGCTATTGACTATTGCTGCTTATAACAGCGGCGAAGGCCGTGTTATGCGTGCAATGAAAGAAAATGCGGCAAAAGGTAGACCAACCAATTTTTGGTCCTTATCACTGCCAAGAGAAACTGCGCTTTATGTACCTAAAGTTCTGGCGCTCAGTGATGTCATCCGTCACAGTGATAAATATGGCATTACGCTGCCAAAATCCAATGATCAACGGGCACTTGATCAGATTGATGTTGGTCAGCAAATCACACTGTCTCAAGCCGCAGAAATGGCTGGCATGTCCCTGACATCCATTAAGGCATATAACCCTGGATATAAACGGGGAGTTACATCGCCTAACGGTCCGCATTACATCATGCTGCCAAAGGCAAAAGTTGATCAGTTTAAAAACTCGCTAGCAAATGAAACCGTTCTGAGCAATATGCGTCAGGAAGTTGCGAAGAACAACCGACGACTGAATAAACGAAGCCGATACAAAGTTCGTTCAGGAGATACATTATCCGCTATTGCAAAACGGTTTAATTCTTCCCCCCGTGAATTACAACGCATGAATAGTCTAAAAACAGCCAGGTTGAAAGTTGGACAAACATTAAGGGTAAATAATAACAACGCCATTATTTACCGTGTCCGTCAAGGTGATTCAATTGCCAGTATTGCTAAAGGTCACGGCATCAACATTAAGGATTTAATGAACTGGAATGATGGCATAAAAACAACAGATATCAAACCAGGAATTGAATTAACACTCTATGTCAATGAATTTTCTGATGAAGTTTAAAATCTTTTCCAGTAGATATTTTATTGTTGAAGGAAGATAATAGATGGCCCTCCCTTAGGGCCATTTCTTCATATTTAGTGGAATAAACTTTAGCTTACTCTTTCCGAAATCAAATGAATCGAAAAATAGTGCAAAATAATATATTAAGAGCGAAAAAGTAGGTGGTTGTTTTTCTGTTGGATCAGTTATGGAGTTAAAATTAGTAATTAACCTCAGCTCTGTTTAAGAACAGAGATTTCAGAAACACGTAGATTCAGACCCAGTCTTATCGCTTGGAATGTAAATGTGCCGCTTCTATGCGTTTCGTGCATTGACTCAAGCATTTTTATGCCGATAACGTATCAATAGTAAGTTTGTCAGACATTTGTTCAAG
>NZ_JBEJZY010000061.1:0-25228 GCF_040256935.1 Photorhabdus viridis | reverse complement strand
GTAAATCCGGCTTCGGCGATGGCCTGAGGCGCAATGGCGGAATTTCGGGTCAGTCGGTAGGCCGCTTCAACATCGGCAGGAGAGTCAAGAGATTGCACGAGCGATTGTCCTCTATGGTTAGCCAACGAACAGGCCACTTTCACCAGGCGGTTGGTACGGCGTTTATCACCTAATTCCGCGTGTTGAAACGTGTCATTTGCCCATTGTTCGGCGCAGGTTGAAAACATAAAGATTACCTCAAGTCGTGTTTTTTATTGGGATCAATCTATGAGGTAAAAGTTCAATAACGAGGGGGCGGGTTAAAATATTTGTGTAGGAAAGACAGATCAGAGAGAGTGTGTTGGCCTGAATCTTGCCGTTTAATTCCGTCGCCCGGCTGAGGATATCGACATAATCCGTCGCCTTGCCATCCAAGCCTTTGCCGCCAATGGTAATCAGACCTTGTTTAACTTCCAACGCGTCCAGCGCACCCTGTTTGTCAAACTGGGGTTTCCCTGTGGTTAGGGTGGCGCCGGCAGTATTGATAAAACCACAACCATCACAGGTAATACCGTTGGGGTTGGCAATCATTACGTTGGCTTTATTGCCGACAATTTCCAACTGGCCTTGCAGCTCAGAGCGCCCGTTGCCGGTGACTTCATTGATAATCAGTTCCGCCGCGTTGCCTTTCAGATTAGGGTTGGCGTTAAGTTGCCCGGCCAGTCGTGATTGGGCTGCTTGAGTGGCGTTATTAAGCACGGCGCCCTGAGTGGCAACGTTAAATTCTTGATAGGTGTTGTGAGATATTCCCGCGTTATTCGGTGTGGCGATATTCACCACCGGGACATTACCCTGATGTTGTACCTGCGTTTGGTGATTATCCGGCGTTATTCCGGCAGCTATAGCCGGATGAAGGGGATAAACGGCGGTCAGGTAAATTAAAAGATAACTCGTGGCCCTGACCACCGGGGTGCTGCGTTGATCCATCGTACTTTCTCTTTTCTTAAGTTAATCTGGCTTCGGTGATAAAACGGTCATCTTTCCATAGAAAATATTGATAATTTGATAGTAACATAAGAAAACTATTCTAATGAGTGATTAATTGTCTGCCTGAATGAATAGTATGAAATGCGATCAATATCGAGTTGTTTAATCCTGATAATGGGGAATGCAATGTATTAAATGCCAGGAAGTGGCGATAAGGATGGAAATACTCTTTTTTACATCAACAAAAGTACTTTCCGTTTCTTAATGGTATTACATCCCCAATCCAGCCGGTGTGTGGCATTCTGCTTATGTATTTAGGGATGTTTTTAAATGGGTTGGTCAACAACCTGAGACGGATAAAATATCTGCCTCAGATTATTGACAAAGTGCTGGTTTTTTATCCGGCACTTTGTTTTAATTAAGTTCCGTTCACCAAACGGAGCTTGCCACTATGTTAAGAGCACCTCCTCCTCAGACTTTCCCGCCAGAAACGCTCTCGTTTGACGAGCTGGTGCCTAAAAATCATCTGGTCCGTAAAATCGATGCCGCTATTGATTTCGAATTCATCCGCGAATTAGTCGCGCCTTTGTATTGTCATAATAATGGCCGACCGACTATCGATCCCGTTATGTTGCTTAAGATGATGTTACTGAACTATTTACCTATGACAAATTGCAGGATTGTTATGTCTGCCCGCAGGGAGAAAAATTGATTTATACCACAACCGACCGTCAGGGATACCGGCATTATCAGGCCCCGGCGGCTATCTGCCAGTGTTGCCCATAGCGTGATGCCTGCACGCACGCGAAAGGCGGAAAAACGATAACCCGCCATCTGGGAGGCCAGTAAAGAGCAGGCCAGAGAAAACCGGCTAACGGAATGGGGTAAAAAGGTTTATAAACGACGAAAGTAGACAATAGAGCGCAGTTTTGCGGATGCGAAGCAACATCACGGACACCGTTATGCCCGTTTCCGCGGGTTGCAGAAAGTGCAAATCCAGTGTCTTTTGGCGGCAACTACCCAAAATATCAAGAAGATAGCCTTGCTGGTTGCGATGCTTTGTTGTTTTTATCTCTGGAGAGCGGGCCTGTCAATGCAAGAGAAGCGGAAATAACCCCCTGACAGGCGATTGAATCGGGTCAATGAGGAAAATGAGTTGTATTATGATTCATACCCGAACAGCCACGGGAAAATATTTCGCCGCTATCCTTTGTGTCGATGGTAAGGATGCGCCGGAAAAGCCGGGCGTTATCACCCGTGATAGCCCATGCCCGCGCCGATTTTCAACACAAACTCTCTCGGACAATGGTTGACGAAAACCAGGCGGTCATTGTTGAGACGCTGAAATCGGCAAACATGATGAAGAATCACCACATTCGCTATCGGGGATGCCGGCTGGAATGGCTTCATCATGAAACTGGAATACAAAGCCGCAGCGGCGGGCGTCCACTTGGTCAAACTGGATCAGTGGTTCGCCAGCTCGAAAACTTGCCATTGCTGTGGTCACAAAGTGCCGGAAATGCCGCTGCATAAGCGGATCTGGCAATGCCCTTTCTGTGGTGTCGAACATGACCGCGATATCAATGCGGCGATCAACATCCAGAGCAAGGGCACAACAGAATTACAAGCGGCGGGACTCGTCGTTTCTGCCCACGGAGGCTAGCGTAAATCCGTCATATCGACGGTTGCGGCCTGAGAAGTGGGAAGCCTTGCTGTTTACGGTGGGGAGCAGTCATGCTGATTCGGCCATATCTTTAAGATACTGGAAAATCTGACGATAAGATTTAGGTGGCTTATTAGCCGCCTTTTCTTTTTTAGCATTGCGGATCAGCGTGCGCAATTGCTGGCGATCGGTTTGTGGGAATAATTCTACCACTTCATCAATAACATCATCATTGCCATCAATCAATTTATCACGTAATTCCTCCAACTTATGGAACAGAACGATTTGCTGATTGTGACGATTTTTCAGTTTATCAATTGCAGTGGTAATGGGTTCAACATCCCGGGCACGCAACATTTTACCAATTAATTGTAACTGGCGACGGCGCCCTTCTCTTTTTATCTTCTGTGCAAGTTCAATGGCTGCCAGCAGGTCCTCATCCAACGGAATGCGTTCAAGCGCATTTTTGCTGAGATCAACCAATTCTGCACCCAGCTTTTTCAATGCCTCTGCATCACGTTTAATTTCGCTTTTACTGACCCAAATGATCTCTTCTTCTTCCTCTTCAGTAGGATAATCATTGAGCCAATCTTCAGGCTGCTTTGCCATGGTGGTTTTCCTTTTAAAAAGGCCGGATCTGACAGGTTGATTTTTGGAGCATGACCTGTAGCCCAGTGGGTGTTAACATCCTAATATTGGGTATTGTAACTGGGAAAAACGCCTGATTACCACTCGGCATTACTTTTGTGGATAAAATGGTTCTGTTTTTCTGACAGATTTTCCCTTTATTCATCAAATTACGGGTAATTAATGAAAATCACTGATCAAATCGCGGAACAACGCAAGCAACTGGAAAATGCAGTTTCACAGGCATTAGAATTGGCAACAGCGGGTTGTGATGCTGCAGAAGTTGCTGTTAATAAAACAACGGGTATTGGTGTCAGTACCCGCTTTGGTGAAATAGAAAATGTAGAATTTAATAGTGATGGTGCGCTAGGGATTACCGTATACCATCAGCAACGTAAAGGGAGTGCATCATCAACAGATTTAAGTCCGGATGCTATTGCCCGTACTGTTCAGGCTGCGATCGATATTGCCCGTTATACTTCTCAGGATCCCTGTGCCGGTCCGGCGGATAAAGAGTTACTGGCGTTTGATGCGCCGGATCTTGATTTGTTCCACCCAACAGAATTGGATACTGATAAAGCAATTGAACTGGCTGCCCGCGCGGAACAAACGGCATTACAGGTAGATAAACGTATTACCAATACTGAGGGCGGTAGTTTTAACAGCCATTATGGTATCCGGGTGTTTGGCAACAGTCACGGTATGTTGCAAAGCTATTGCTCTAGCCGTCATTCGATGTCGAGTTGTGTGATTGCTGAATTTAATGGCGATATGGAACGGGATTATGCGTATACCATTAGTCGTCGTATTGAAGATTTAAAATCGCCGGAGTGGGTTGGGCATGAGTGTGCCCGCCGTGTGTTATCCCGTTTATCTCCACGTAAATTACCGACTATGAGAGCGCCTGTGCTGTTTGCTGCGGAAGTTGCAACGGGTCTTTTCGGTCATTTGGTTGGTGCTATTAGTGGTAGCAGTATTTACCGTAAATCTTCTTTCCTGCTTGATCATCTGGGTAAACAAATACTGCCATCATGGCTGACGATTGAAGAGCGTCCACATTTGCTGGCAGGGCTGGCATCTTCTCCGTTTGATAGCGAAGGTGTGTGCACCAGTAACAGGGATATTATTAAAGATGGCGTATTACAGACCTGGCTTCTGACAAATTATTCTGCCCGTAAATTGGGAATGGTAAGTACAGGCCATGCTGGTGGGATCCATAACTGGTGCATTGCAGGACAAGGTGAGGATTTTGCTGGTTTACTGCGTCAGATGGGAACGGGATTAGTGGTTACTGAATTGATGGGACAGGGAGTCAGTGCAGTAACCGGTGACTATTCTCGTGGTGCGGCCGGTTTCTGGGTAGAAAATGGTGAGATTCAGTATCCTGTCAGCGAGATTACTATTGCGGGTAATCTGAAAGATATGTGGGCCAATATGGTCACTATTGGGAATGATATTGAAACTCGCAGTAATATCCAATGTGGTTCAGTATTACTGCCGGAAATGAGTATCGCTGGTCAATAAGAGATACTCAGATTCGGTTACAGTGGCCAGCCCTGTTGAAATGGGCTGGCTGAATTAACGGTGGAGCTCACCGGCAGCTTCTGGTTGGTAAAGTAATTCTAATCCTGTGAATACCATAAGAAAATCAATTAAATACATATTTATCAATGAATTATGAAACGGCAAGTGCTGATGAACGCTGAGGTTTTAAGTTCTCTGCCGCCACCTTGCCGCCGCCTTTGGTTAAATCTATTTGTAGATTCAAGCTAAAAACCCTCTTGATTTTTGTCCTTAAGTGAATATAGACGAATATAAACGAATATTAATAAGACTAAAGCTAAAAGAGGATTTTGCCCCATGAGATCTATCTTTACAATCACTGTCACTGAACCATTCCTTCCAATTGAAGAATATTGCCGCCGTCATGCCATGTCTATATCGACTGCCCGAGACATGATTAGAGATGGTCGCTTACCCGTTCGTGAAAAATCCATTGATAAAAAACGCGGTAAAGTTCTTATCAATATGATGGCTCTGGCAGTTGAAGCATTAAACGCAACTAGTGTCTAAATTTTACTTAACACTCAATACGAGTAAAGAATTTCGCTTTTGGAGAAAAACAGCAATGTTTGATTATCAAGTTTCCAAACAAGCACACTTTGATCATGCTTGCCAAGCATTCGCTAACACTCATAGGGGCAATTTAGCTCAGATTGCGGAAGCTATCGGAATAAACCCGCAAATGCTGCGTAACAAGCTAAATTCTGAACAGCCTCACATACTGACTTGTGTTGACTTAATGAAGTTAACCGATGCAACGCAAGACGCATCTATTTTGGATGGATTACTGGAGCAATTGCAATGCAAACCATCAGTGCCGGTAAATGAGATTTGTGATTCCAACATGTCGAATTATTTGTTAGGTGCAACGGCAGAAGTGGGGAAGCTGGCAAGTGCTGTTGTTTTGGGAGGCCATTTCAACCATACCCGTGTGGCCGAGTTTAAGAGGACGGTTAATAATACGATTAGATTATTAACTTTAGCGGGTATTACCATTTCATCAAGATTGCATTCTAATGCCTGCGTCTTGGGCAGGTTTTTTCGATTGAGGATTATCTCTGGCATCAGTTGCCGGATGGTTCGGTTTATGTGGGCAGAGGGGCGCATTCGATGTTTGCGGGGAAACCGGTCGATATTCCGAATGCATTTAGCCAGCGTCAGTCCGCGGGCAATGCGATGACTATTCCCATGATCCCATCGTTGCGCCCAGGCGTGGTGATCAACCAGCACCGGTTGAACAAGGTCAATCTGAACAATGAAAACATGGTCATTACATGGGAAGCCGTCAACAAACTGACCGGTCAGTCGCAGACCAAAACACCAATGCAGCGTCAGATTGATGCCGCCTACCCCGAATTATCGGCAGGGCTGCATTTACCCAAATTTGCCCGCATTGAGGCACACCCTGAAAATACGGTCAGCGGCGATATCTCCGATCCATTCCGGCCACGCTATGCGGTTGATGTACAATTATTGGCTGATGATGGTCAGGATGCCGCGGTTCCTGTTTATCATGCTGTCCCGCTGCCTTTGCCGATGGCGGGCAGTGAATCCGGTATGTTTCAATATCCGCCAGTCGGAACGGTGGTTGAAATCGCCTTTGAGGCAGGCAGGCCGGATAAGCCCTTTATCCGTCAGACATTAAGCCAGGGCAATACCTTGCCCGATATCAAGCCAGGCGAACAATTGCAGCAACAGCGGGCGGAAGTTTCGCAGAGGGTAACTCAGGAAGGGAACTGGATTCGTCAGACTGACCAGACCATTAATGAATCGTCCATGCACCGTGAAGTCAGGGCAGACACGGAAACACGTAACGTAGTCGCACGGGAAACCACGATACAGGCCACGGATAAAATCACGGTTTTGGGCACGTCTACGCTATTGGCGGGTGCCGTCCAGCAAATTACAGACGGTGACTATAGTATGGCGACCTCATCAAATTTCGTTGCCAGTATAGGGAAAGAGGCCAATATTGAAGTCGGGCAAAAGCTGATAGAGAAGATTGGTCTGCTTAAGCAGAGCATCGCCGGTGCCAGGCAAGAAATCATCGCGCCCGTGGTTTGGGTGGGCAGCCAGCAAATCAATGTCATGACCTTGATGTTAGAGACGTTGGATGTGGTTAAAGCACTGGCGGAACAGACTGCTGCCCATACGCACCACAACACAGGTGCGCCGGAGAACGCCAGCGCGATAAGGAACACGGGCTATAAATCGGATGGGCTGAAACAGAAGTATTCTCCTGTGATTGGCTAGATTGATTGGCCTCTCTTCGGTAAGGTTTATTTTTACCTTTTCTATGTGGTAAACAAAATTGTTGACATGGTAAGCATAAATGTTTACTGTGTTTGTGTGTTCAACAGAATGGAGGAGTGGTGAAGCAAAGCGAGTTTAGACGGTGGCTGGAAGCTCAAGGCGTCGAAGTTTCAAATGGGACAAACCATCTGAAACTGAGATACCAGGGGAAACGAAGCATTATGCCGAGACACCCTGGCCAAGAGATCAAAGAGCCGCTGAGGAAAGCAATCATTAAGCAATTAGGATTGTGATAAAAACCCGCCTCGCAAGGGGCGGGTTCTCGCACAGGTTCATCATTAAAAATATGCGATATCCAGTCACACTAGAGCCAGTAGAAGAGGGCGGTTATTTCGTCTCATTCCCGGATATCCCCGAAGCTTTAACCCAGGGGGATACACGGGAAGAGGCGCTGGAGATGGCACTCGATGCGCTAATAACCGCTTTTGAATTTTACTTCGAAGATAATGAAAAAATCCCGCTTCCTGGCCCCGTAGGGCAGGATTATGTTGATGTGCCCTTAAGCGTGGCCTCTAAGGTGCTTATGCTCAATGCGTTTCTTGATTCCAAGTTAACGCAAATTGAATTAGCCAACCGTATGGGGGTGAAAAAGCAGGAAGTGACCCGTATCTTTGATTTACGGCACTCAACTAAAATTGATACGGTGGGTAAGGTCGCATCGGCTATCGGACATCAGTTAACTTTGTCCATTGAATGAAAATCACCATTAATTAACAGGCTGCGTTAATACGTGGCCTTTTTTATATCCTGATAAACTGCGACCAGATGCATACAGCACTGTTATCAATCAAACCAATACGTACCAGGTCAATAATGTGGTATCAATCAGCGCTACGGGTTTGTGTTTTGATAGTCTGAAACACATTATTGATTAATTATCTCGCCCGCAAAATATGCGGGCTGTTTTACATCTTCATAGGGCTATGAATACAATTCTGATATTAAAAGAATGGGCAATAAGTGTAATAAAAAACTGATAATTCAGCGTGTTATATTAGATGAGTGGTTTAAAAGTTGTCGTTACTTTTTCGGATATAGAAATAACTTATGTGATATCGGAATTGTTTGGTAAATCATTTCGGACGGTTCGTTTGATAGGCTGCTTATTTTCGTCAAAATACCGACTGGGCCATATTTCAGCAGGGGTGACACCAATTTCCTGAGCAATCAGTAATTCCCCTTTAGGCCAGGGGCGCGTTAAAGCATTTGCTAATGTTGAAGAGTTTAAACCGTGCTCTCTGGATAATGATGCCAGCGTTTTATTCTTCTTACGTATCGCAGCGATAATATCGGCGGTATGCCAGTCTTTTTTCATATTCCTGCTTCCCTCTTTGGTGGTGGCGGTTCAAACAGGGTTCGCAGTACCGGAGAGTAACCATTCCGGCGAGGCATAGCCTCCCCTGCCTGAACCACCATAGAAGCGATAGCAGGCACACTGGTAAGAAAACAACCTTACCAGTGGGTTACTCATTCAAGGCTGCGACCCCCTGACCATCGGATTTTGCCGATGGCAGTGCTACTTTAACCGATTGTATTATCTGACTTAAGAATCAAATAAACACCTTGGTGACGGTTTGTCTTGCTGCGCTTATGACGAAATAAATGAACTTATGGCGAAAACGGCACTACACCGCACCCGCCTGCACGCTTTGGATCAAAAAATTTTTTCAGTTTTAAAATCCTACAAGGCAAACTGCCAAACCGCGCCAATACTGGTGGAGTGGGAGAAAGGATCATGACCAGAAGCCGAACTGATCTTTAAGAATTCAAGTAGGACGCGGCCTTACTGAACACATAGAGCTGAAATTAGTTGTTAAGGAATGAAACCTAATAAAACTGAGTGAATAGGATAGTTATCTGGATTTGTACCACTTGTAGCAGAAAGTATTATCCAACCTCCTTGAAAATATTGATTTACTGATTCATCTATATCAGAGCCAATGAATATTTAAGTGTCTCTTATTTCTTTAAGAATTGACAGATTGTTATTATTTTCGAACATTATAATTACCTCATAATGTATAGTGGTTAGTTGAAAAGTAATTGAAGATATAAAATTCCTGTCGCCATTTTGTCGCCATTTGGTTATCAAAGACAAAAAACCACTTGTGCGATAGTGGTTTTTTGTATTGATTTAATAGGGTTTTATCTGTGATATTCACCGGCAGCTTCTGGTTGGTAAAGTAATTCTAATACTTTGACCCGGGTTTCTTCGCCGTTTGGCAATTTCCAACTGATTTCGTCGCCAATACGAAGGCCCAATAATGCCGCTCCCAGAGGAGCCATAACAGAAAGCTGGTCTGAACTGTCTTGTAGTGACGCAGGGTAAACCAGAGTGCGCACTCGCTCTTCACTGCTTGTCAGATCAAGGAAACGAACCCGGCTATTCATAGTCACAACATCGGATGGAATTTCTGCTGGAGGTACAATCTCTGCACGATCCAGCTCCTCATTCAAAGCGTCAGCGATACTAGTATCTGCAAACGCTGGCTGTTCCAACAGGGAATCTAAACGTTCTGCGTCTAATTCGTTGATGATAATTGCTGGTTTAGTCATACCACACTCCAAATGGAATCCAACACAAAATAACACCCCGCACCGTGAGGAGGGGGGTGTTATTTAAAATGATTAACCTGATAGTAGGCTGTTCTTACTGGAAAAGAAAGAGATCATGATCACGAACTGTTTTGTGCTGCTAATGAAAGCAGTTAAGAACATGATAAGCCGAGGAGTGGGTGGTGTTATTCTTCGTCAAATCCTGCATCAAATAGATTAATGATAGCGGCAAGAGCCTGCTCTTCATCTGGACCACTGGCTTCAACTTCAATATAGCTGCCTTTTTCTGAATCCAGCATCAGCATGGCAATCACGCTGCTGGCTTCAGCTTCAACATGGCTATCATTGCGCAAGACAACATGAGACTCAAAGAGCTGTACCAGATCATACAGCTTCATTGCTGGCCGGGCGTGCATTCCCAGCCGGTTTTTGATTTCAAGTTTCTGTTTGACAGTCATTATTTCCGCTTTTCGAGAGTACGGTGGCGTGACTGTACGTTTTTGCCACGGGAGCGGAAATAGTCAGCCAGCTGCTCTGCCACATAAACAGAACGGTGTTTACCGCCGGTGCAGCCAATCGCCACGGTCAGATAACTGCGGTTATTGGTTTCAAGCATGGGCAGCCAAAGTTCAAGATAACTGCGGGTCTGATAGATGAAGTTATGCACTTCCGTATGACGGTCGAGAAAAGCGGCTACGGGACGATCAAGACCGGTCATTGGCCGTAGCTTTGGATCCCAGTGTGGGTTTGGCAGGAAACGTACATCAAAAACATAGTCGGCATCAATTGGAATGCCATGTTTGAAGCCGAAGGATTCAAACACCATGGTCAGCTCACGTTCCCGTTTGCCCAGCAGACGGGTCCTCAGCATCTCTGCCAATTCATGGACTGACATTTCGGAAGTGTCAATAATCAGATCTGCCCTTGAACGAAGTGGCTCCAGCAGATCGCTTTCTTGATCAATCGCGCTTTCCAGAGAAAGGTTTTTGCTTGATAGTGGATGGAGACGGCGGGTATCGCTGTAACGGCGGATTAGCGTATTACGGTCAGCATCAAGAAACAGTAATTGCGGTGAGAAACTGGTTGGTAGTTTAGTCAGGGCTTCTTCGAAAACTTCGGGGGATTCCGGCATGTTTCTTACATCAATACTGACAGCAGCGGAAATATCGCGGTCAGCCAGCGTATTGGCTAATTCCGGCAGCAACACTACCGGCAAGTTGTCTACACAATAAAAACCCATATCTTCCAGTGCGCGCAAGGCAACGGATTTACCCGAACCGGAACGGCCACTGACTATCATCAGCACCATGAGGCGACTCCCCTTAATTTCTCAGTGGTTATTATTATGAGCCACTGTTATCTGTTGCTCTCCATTCATTGCAACAGCTATTCAGTGATAATTGCGTAAAGTTCTTCATCACTTTGTGCCGATCTTAAACGGCGACAGAGATTTTTGTCTGCAAGGCGTTTAGCAATTAATGACAATGTGTGTAAGTGTGTCTGGCATTGATCGTTTGGAACCAGTAAAGCAAACAGCAAATCGACTGGCTGATTATCAATGGCATCGAAAGCAATAGGGTGTTCCAGATTGAGGAAAACGCCAACAGCTTGATCTGAGCTTTCTTCATCCAGTTTACCGTGAGGGATAGCAATACCACTGCCAATTCCAGTAGTGCCTACTTTTTCTCTGGTCAATATTGCTTCGAATACGATATTCTCGGGTAGTTTAAGCCGTTTAGATGCCAGCTCACTGATAATCTCTAAAGCCCGTTTTTTGCTCGAACAATGTACGTTATTACGCGTACATTCGAGGGAAAGTACAGAGCTTAGTAGTAAATCTGCTTGGTTATTCATTTTTCTATTCGCTTAGGTGCTTAATTGATACCGGATGCCATAGATTAGCTGTGGCATCCGGTATTTGTGCACTGTTTTACAGCAAAACTCCGCTGTTTTTACTACAGCTATTGTTAAATAACTGTTAATGTTGTCTCAGTTTATCTTTATGTTTGGTTAATTGACGAGCCAGTTTATCGACCAGTCCATCAATTGCTGCATACATATCTTCATGTTCTGAGGATGCGTGCAACTCGCCTCCGTTAATATGTACCGTGGCTTCGGCGATTTGTTGTACCTTTTCCACACGGAGGATTACCTGAGTCAGGTTGATCCTGTCGAAATATTGATCCAGCTTGCTGCATTTTGCAGTGATAATGTCGCGTAATGCATCAGTAATTTCAATATTGTGGCCGGTTATTTTGAGTTGCATATTGTCTTCCTTCTCTGTTCATTTCAAACCAGACGTTTACGTTGGTTTGATGGCGGAATGGATAACGACTCTCGATATTTTGCGACAGTCCGTCGGGCAACCATAATGCCTTGATCGGCTAGCATACTCGTCAGTTTGCTGTCACTTAATGGTTTGGCGGAGTTCTCCGCTGCTACCAGTTTTTTCACCAAAGCCCGTATTGCAGTTGAAGAGGCTTCGCCTCCACTTTCTGTATTAACATGGCTGGAGAAAAAATACTTCAATTCAAAAATGCCACGTGGGCTGTGCAGGAATTTTTGGGTAGTCACCCTGGAAATGGTAGATTCATGCATATCGACCTGGAAGGCAATATCTGCCAAAACCATGGGCTTCATATATTCTTCGCCATGCTCAAAAAATTCCTGTTGCTGTTCTACAATGCAGCGTGTAACTTTCAGCAGAGTGTCATTTCGGCTTTCCAGGCTTTTGATAAGCCATTTAGCTTCCTGTAGGTTATTGCGGATAAACTGGCTGTCACTTTCATTGTGTGTATGTTGCCCAAACTCCGCATAATGCTGATTAATGTGTAAACGCGGAATACTATCTGTATTCAATTCTACTTGCCAGTGTTCACTCTCTTTTCGAACCAGCACATCAGGGATGACATACTCTGATTCACCTGTGTTTACCGCCAAGCCAGGCCTTGGCTCAAGTGACTGAATTAAATCAATCACTTCTTTCAGTGTATCTTCTTTCAAGCGACTTAAACGGATTAAATTGCGGAAATCCCGATTACCCAGTAGCTCCAGATGTTCGCAGACGATCAGTTTCGCCTCTTTCAGATAAGGTGTTTCTGGTGGAAACATTGATAGCTGGATCAGTAGACAATCTTTCAGGTCACGGGCAGCGACACCGATAGGATCAAAATGTTGTACCTGTTTGAGCACGGTTTCCACTTCTGTCAGAGTCAGTTGATCGTCGCCAATGCTAGCAAGGATATCCTCCAGTGGTACAGTAAGGTAGCCTGTATCATCTACAGCATCAATGATTGATGTAGCAATTGCTGCATCTGTTTCCGTGAAAGGGGTCAGCCCTGCCTGCCACATCAAATAGTCTTGCAGGGTTTGGGCTGTTTCACCTTGGTAAAGAGGCAGGTCGTCATCACTATAGTCATTACGTGTACCGGAAGGTGTACCAGCTGTATAAATTTCATCCCAGCTGGCATCCAGTGGCAACTCATCTGGCATATCCTTTTGTTGCAGGGCATCAAGCGTATCCATAACGTCAGTTTCGTTGTCGGGAGATTCCTGATTACTGATTTCTTGATGATCTTCATCCTGCTCAAGCAAAGGGTTCATTTCTAACGCTTGCTGTATTTCCTGTTGAAGTTCAAGCGTAGAAAGTTGCAACAAACGAATGGCTTGTTGGAGCTGTGGTGTCATAGCCAGTTGCTGACTGAGCCTGAGTTGCAAACTTTGCTTCATAGCGTTAAATTAATTCTCCTGGCTGAATTAGAGCCGGAAACCTTCGCCTAAATAAACGCGCTTCACCTGTTCATTATTGAGGATATCATTCGGTGTGCCGTGAGCAATCAGCTGCCCTTGGCTGACAATATAAGCACGCTCACAGACATCCAATGTTTCACGGACGTTATGGTCTGTGATCAGGACGCCTAGCCCGTAATCTCTCAAATGCTGAATAATTTTTTTGATATCGATTACTGAGATTGGATCTACGCCGGCGAAAGGTTCATCCAGCAAAATAAATTTAGGATTGGCTGCCAGCGCGCGGGCAATCTCTACGCGGCGACGCTCACCACCGGAAAGTGATTGACCCAAATTGTCCCGTAGGTGGCTGATATGGAATTCCTCCATCAGCTCTTCGGCCCGTTCTTTCCGTTGTTTCTGAGTCAGATCCTGACGGATCTCCAATACGGCCATCAGATTGTCGAATACGCTCAGACGGCGGAAAATAGAAGCTTCCTGAGGCAAGTAGCCAATACCACGGCGCGCCCGTTCGTGAAGTGGCAGCAGGCTGATATCTTCGCCATCAATGGTAATTGTCCCGGTATCCCGTGAAACAATGCCTACGACCATATAAAAAGTCGTGGTTTTCCCTGCGCCGTTAGGACCAAGCAGGCCAACAATTTCACCGGAGTTCACGTTTAAGCTGACATTTTCAACGACTTTACGGCCTTTGTAAGCTTTTGCCAGGTTTTCTGCGTTTAGTATTGCCATATCTCGTTATTTACTCTTGTTGTTAACCGCAGGGCTTTCTTCTTGTAACTGAGAAGGTAACAAAACAGTTGTCACTCGTTTACCTTTGTCACTGAACGCTTCCATTTGCTGGGTTGGGACTAGGTAAGTGATACGGTCGCCTTTTATATTGCTGTCTAACTGTTCCAGATAGGCGTTGCCAGTCAGTGTAACCAGCTCCTTATCCATTTCGTAACGCATTTTGGCGCCGCGGCCTTTGATTGGTTTACCGCTGTCCTGTAACTGATAGAAAGTGACCGGATTACCAAATGCCTCAACAACCATTTTTTTAGAATCGCCATCCGGGCGGGTCACAACAACTTTGTCAGCGTGGATATCAATAGAGCCCTGTTTAACGATCACGTTTTCTGTAAATGTGGCAGTGTTCCCGGTCATGTCAAGGGATTGTTTAACGGAATCAATAGAAATTGGCTTCTGGGTGTCATCTTTCAGTGCCAGAGCGGGAAGGCTGACTGTAAAAATGGCACTAGCAATAAGAGCATTACGGATTCTGTTGTTCATGTTGGATTTCATAGTAGGTGTTAACCTTTTCAATCAGTTCAGCGGTTTTGTTCCGCAGATTGCCACGCATTTTCATTCCGACGGACTTCAATCCTACGCCAATCAGTGTGACCTGATCGTCGGATGAAACATCCTGAGTTACCAGATTGACGATAGCATTTTCTGTGGTCATACGCTGTAATTGTGTCGTATCAGTCAGGCTGTCAACCTGCACATCTCCGTAAAGATAGAGCATTCTGTCGTTGGTCAGTTTGGCTTTGTTCGCACGAACTGTCCATGTAGCAATGGCATTTGAGTCATATGTTGTTAATACCGGCTTGGTAAACCAAGTAAGTTTTGACTCAGTATAATTCTGGACGTCATCAGCGACCAGTTTGTATGTCAGCTTACCCGTAGGATCATAAACAAAGGTTATGGTTTCCTGGCTTTGGTATGTTGGCAGACTATTATCTGTATCAGAAGATGAGTTAGTCTCATCTGAATCAGATAAGTTCCAACCAATTAACGCCAGGGTGATTAACGTCAGTATTATAGCCAGCCAGGATTTGATTTTATCCATTCTCGTTTCGCTTCAACCTACTATATTGATAATCCTTTGGCCTCTTCCAGTTTATTCTGAGCGAAAAGCACCAAATCACAAAGTTCTCTTACCGCACCGCGACCCCCAGCAATCTGGGTGACATAATGTGCTTTTGGTAATAGCAGTGGATGCGCGTCTGCCACAGCGACAGATAAGCCCACTTGTTCCATGACCGGCCAGTCAATCAGATCATCACCGATGTAAGCAACCTGTTCTGGTGTTAGCTCCAGTTTATCTAACAGTTCTCTATACGCCAAAACCTTATCGCTTTGTCCTTGGTAAAGATGTGTAATGCCCAGTGTGTTTGCTCGATCTTCCAGCAATTTTGCCCGACGGCCGGTAATAATAGCGACTTCGATTCCTGAAGTGATCAGGCAACGAATCCCGTAGCCATCACGAACGTTAAACGTTTTCAATTCTTCGCCGTTATTGCCCATATATATCAGGCCGTCAGACATCACGCCATCAACGTCGCAAATCAGCAGACGGATTCTACCGGCTTTTTCAATAATGTCTTTATTAACTGGACCATAACAGGTATCCAGATAAATTAATTGGCTCATTAAGACGTTCTCTCAGGTTAAACTACGCCAGCTTGTAGCAGGTCATGCATATGTAATACACCAAGTAATTTATTTTCCTCGGTAACCAGTAAGGAAGTGATATGGCGTGACTGCATTAAGTTCAATGCATCAACGGCAAGGGCATTTGGTTTGATACGAATACCGCCAGCTGTCATAACAGCTGAAATTTTGACATTGTACAAATCAATTCCCATATCAAACACCCGCCGCAAGTCACCATCGGTAAAAATACCGTCAATATACATATTTTCATCGCAAACGACGGTCATACCCAGTTTTTGGCGGGTGATTTCGACGAGAGCTTCACGTAAAGAGGCATCGCGATTCACTCTTGGGATATCATCACCTGTATTCATTAAATCACTGACCAGCAGCAGAAGTTTGCGCCCAAGTGTGCCGCCTGGATGTGATAGTGCGAAGTCTTCAGCGGTAAAACCACGCGCTTGAAGCAATGCAACCGCTAAAGCATCACCCATAACCAATGTCGCCGTAGTGCTGGTTGTTGGCGCTAAACCTAACGGACAGGCTTCCTGTGGGACTTTGATACACAAGTGAATGTCTGCGGCTTTTCCCATACTACTGTTGTAATTGTTGGTCATGCAGATAAGCGGAATTTTTTGGCGTTTCAATGCGGGGATCAATGACAGAATTTCATTGGATTCACCTGAGTTTGAGATGGCCAAAATGATATCTTTAGGTGTAACCATACCGAGATCGCCGTGGCTGGCTTCTCCCGGATGAACAAAAAAGGAGGGGGTACCCGTACTGGCGAAAGTTGCAGCAATTTTACACCCGATGTGGCCGGATTTGCCCATCCCCATGACAATAACCTTACCTTCACAGTTGAACATCAGTTCACAGGTGCGGGCAAAATCTTCATTAATATATTGTTCAAGTTCTGCCAACCCATCACGTTCTATCTGTAAAACTTTCTTACCCGCTTGTTGGAAATCAATTTTAGGCATTTCTTTTTCCTACTAATTTGTGTTTATTCAATATTGTAATTGCAAATAAACAGCACGATAAAATAAGCGATAAAGCAGCTTAATAACAGGACACCTTTAAATCGGTTTAACCGGTGTTTACGACCCAGACAAAATGCAGCAAATATTGTGCTGGCTACCATCATCACCCAAAAATCACGGTGGAAAGATTCCGGGGAAATGGTTGCTGGCGAGAGTAATGCGGGAAGACCCAAAACAATTGATATATTGAATATATTTGAACCTATAATATTTCCGAATGCAATATCATCTTCCCCTTTGAACGCGGCTGCAATAGACGTCGCTAATTCTGGCAGACTGGTGCCGACTGCAAGCACAGTAAGACCGATAACTAATTCACTAATACCATAAATGCGGGCAATAACCGTTGCATTATCAATAACCATGCGGGTTGCCATAGGTAAAATAATCAACCCTAAGAGTATCCAAAGCAGGGCAATGCGTTTATTGCCTTCCAGCGGCAATTCAGAAACCTGCTCTTGTGTGTAAATATCAGCTTCGGCACAGCGTGGCAGAGTAGCCATTTTTATCATCAGTAATATATACGCAATGGCAGAAGCCAGTAATACTAACCCGTCCATCCGGCTGAGATAGTTATCACTCATCAAATAACCACAGAAAGCGGTGATCAGCAGCATTAAAGGCAGTTCCTGTCGCAGCATTTCTGATTTTACTTCCAGTGGGCGAATAAATGCAGCAGCGCCGGTTATCAGCAGCAGATTGGTAATGTTGGAGCCAATAACATTACCAACAGCCATATCAGGTTGGTTATCCAGCATGGCGGTAACTGAAACCATTAATTCGGGCAGAGACGTTCCGATGCCAACAATGGTAGTACCAATAATAAAGGGAGGCAGTCCCAGAGTACGGGCAAAAATTGCAGCACCATATACTAATCTATCGGAACCATATACCAGTAAAATCAACCCGGTAATTAAGAGTAAAAAGGTCAGAAGCATGGAGCGTCCCTTGTAAGGTATATTCCGAATTTAATATTAACGTTGGTTGATTTTTTAAACAAAAATTGTTTGTTTAGTTAGATGGGGTATATTCTGACGGCGGAGGATGGAAAAGTAAAATTTGTCACAACTTTGGTAGCGAAAATTCTCAAGTTTTTTTGTAGTATATGCGATTAATATATGAACCAAATAGAAAGCCAATTTATTAACCGTTAAGGTCTATCAATAATGAGTCAACAAACAGCAAATCTCATCGAGATCCGTGGCATGTATTTTACCCGTGGTAACCGTCCGATTTTTGCTGATATTAATCTGGCGGTGCCCAAAGGAAAAATCACCGCAATTATGGGGCCTTCTGGGATAGGGAAAACAACACTATTACGGTTGATTGGCGGTCAGTTGCGCCCTGAACGGGGAGAGATCTGGTTTGATGGCGATAATATTCCTGCTTTATCCCGTTCTCGTTTATATGCTGCTCGTAAGAAGATGAGCATGTTGTTTCAGTCCGGGGCATTATTCACTGATCTGAATGTTTTTGAGAACGTTGCTTTTCCGCTGCGTGAACATACAAATCTGCCTGAAGAAATTATACAGACGACTGTAATGATGAAATTGGAGGCTGTTGGGTTACGTGGCGCCGCGAATTTGATGCCTTCTGAACTTTCCGGTGGTATGGCAAGGCGTGCTGCTCTGGCTCGCGCCATTGCACTTGATCCTGATCTGATTATGTTTGATGAGCCTTTTGTTGGTCAGGACCCGATCACGATGGGGGTTTTGGTGAAACTCATTGATGAACTGAATAAGGCGCTTGGTGTGACCTGTGTGGTTGTTTCCCACGATGTGCCGGAAGTTCTGAGCATTGCAGATTATGCTTATATTATGGCTGAACAACAGATTATTGCAGAGGGTACCGCTCAACAGTTGCAGTCTAATTCTGATCAGCGGGTACGGCAATTTCTCGATGGCATTGCTGATGGGCCGGTACCTTTCCGTTTCCCGGCAGGGGATTATAAAACTGAGTTATTAGGATAGTGGAATGTTGATGTTAACACAGGCGCTAGCGGCACTTGGCAGGCGGGCCATTGAGGTATTCGCCTCTTTTGGCCGTGCAGGTTTTATGCTGTTTAGCGCGGTAATTGGCAAGCCAGAACCTGCCAGACAATGGCCATTACTCCGACAACAGCTTTACAGCGTAGGTGTTCGGTCATTGTTGATTATCATGGTTTCAGGATTATTTATTGGCATGGTGCTCGGCTTACAGGGGTATCTGATACTGACAACATACAGCGCGGAAGCCAGTCTTGGCATGATGGTGGCGCTGTCTCTGTTGCGTGAATTGGGGCCGGTTGTCACTGCATTGTTGTTTGCCGGCCGTGCAGGGTCAGCGTTAACCGCCGAAATAGGTTTGATGAAAGCCACGGAACAGATTTCCAGTCTGGAAATGATGGCGGTAGATCCATTACGGCGTGTGATAGCACCCCGTTTCTGGGCCGGGCTTATCAGTATGCCGTTATTATCCTTGATTTTTGTGGCTGTAGGCATTTGGGGTGGCGCAGTGGTTGGAGTGGATTGGAAAGGGATCGACAGTGGTTTCTTCTGGTCTGCAATGCAGTCTGCTATAGAGTGGCAGAAAGATTTACTTAACTGTTTTATTAAAAGCGTTGTTTTCGCCATTACCGTGACCTGGATTGCTTTATTTAATGGTTATGATGCGATCCCCACCTCAGCAGGGATCAGCCGGGCAACAACCAGAACGGTGGTTCATGCGTCGTTAGCCGTTTTAGGTTTGGATTTTGTGCTGACAGCACTCATGTTTGGGAATTAAGTCAATGCAAAGCAAGAAAATTGAAGTTTGGGTTGGGTTTTTTGTTTTGATTGCACTGGCTGCAATCGTCTTTTTATGCCTGAAAGTGGCAGATATTAAATCGGTCGGTAACCAACCGACTTACCGTTTATACGCAACTTTTGACAATATCGGCGGTCTTAAAGTGCGCTCACCGGTAAAAATTGGTGGTGTGGTGATTGGTCGTGTTGCAACTATCTCTCTTGATGAAAAAACTTATACACCGCAGGCGGCGCTGGATATCATGAAGCAATATGACCGTATCCCTGATACCAGTTCTCTTTCCATCCGCACTTCGGGTCTATTGGGTGAACAATATATTGCCCTGAATATGGGGTTTGAAGATCCAGATATGGGAACCCGTATCCTGAAAGAGGGGGACCGCGTGCAGGATACCAAATCAGCGCTGGTACTTGAGGATCTGATTGGTCAGTTCTTGTATAAGGGAGGGGATAGCTCTCAGAGTGGAGCAAAACATACTCCAGCACCAACCCGCAATTGAATATCATTAAGAGGAACCAATTATGTTGAAGAGATTATTAATGGCGGCGCTGTTGGTGGTTGCGCCATTAGCTAGCGCAGTTGATCAGACGAACCCTTACCAATTGATGCAGGATGCGGCAGAAAAGACGTTTACTCGTTTGAAGAATAGTCAGTCACAGATTCGTCAAAATCCAGATTATTTGCGCCAGGTGGTGAAAGAAGAATTACTACCCTATGTACATATTAAATATGCTGGGGCATTAGTTCTGGGGAGCTATTATAAAGATTCGACGCCGGCGCAACGCGAGGCTTATTTTACTGCATTTGAAGCTTACCTTGAGCAGGTTTATGGGCAGGCTCTGGCAATGTATCAGGATCAAACTTATCGGATTGATCCTGAAAAACCATTGGGAGACAACAATATCGTTGCGATTCGTGTCACTATCATTGATTCGAATGGTCGCCCGCCAGTTCGCCTTGATTTTCAGTGGCGTAAAAACAGCAAAACGGGTCATTGGCAGGCATACGATATGATTGCTGAAGGCGTCAGTATGATTACAACTAAACAGAGTGAATGGGCTTCTATCTTACGCCAGCAAGGTATTGATGGTTTGACTAAGCAACTTGAAATCAGTGCCCGGCAGCCCATTACGCTGGAAGAGAAAAGGTAACATGAATGAGAGTCTGAGCTGGGAAAAAACAGGGCAAACATTGATCCTCAAAGGTATTTTGGATCGTGACACTTTGCTGCCTCTCTGGCAGCAAAAAGAAAAATTACTGGCCGGTATCAACGGCGTCAATGTGTCACAGCTTGAGCATGTGGATTCTACCGGGTTGGCTCTTTTAATCCGTTTTAAACATCATATGCGAAAGGAAGGGGTTAAACTGCTCTTTTCCGGCGTCAGTGAACGGCTTGGCACCTTGATTACGCTTTACGATCTGCAAGAAATTATCATTGATAGCTAGCCGGAAACCTCCGTAATTATCTGTATAATCAGCGCCCTTGTAAGCAAAAATGTTACAAGGGCGTTTTCATTGTTTAAGAGTAAGTCGGATTCTATTAGGATAGACGACGGTCTATTATTTCTAACTACAGAATTGAGCAATTATGGATACCAATGAGATTAAACAAGTGCTGATGGATAAATTAGCACTGGATGAAGTCATCGTTAACGGAGATGGCAGCCATTTCCAGGTTATTGTGGTTGGTGAAATGTTTGCCGGCATGAGCCGGGTAAAACAGCAGCAAGCCGTTTATGCGCCTTTGATGGAATACATTGCTGACAATCGTATTCATGCCCTGTCAATCAAAGCCTATACACCGGATGATTGGAAACGGGATCGTAAGCTCAACGGTTTTTAATGTTGTTTGCCTCGCCGCGAACAGCAAATTATATAAAGAGAGTTATCACAGATGGATAAATTTCGTGTGAAGGGACCAACTCGTCTGTCGGGTGAGGTTTCTATTTCCGGGGCAAAAAATGCTGCACTGCCAATCCTGTTCGCCGCGTTGTTGGCTGAAGAGCCTGTTGAATTGCAAAATGTGCCAGAACTGAAAGATATTGATACCACTATCAAGTTATTGAATTGCCTTGGGACCAAAATTGAGCGTAATGGTTCTGTCTTTGTGGATGCCGGCAGTGTGAGTCAATATTGCGCGCCTTACGATCTGGTAAAAACGATGCGTGCCTCTATTTGGGCGTTAGGTCCGCTGGTTGCGCGTTTTGGTCAGGGGCAAGTTTCTTTACCTGGTGGTTGTGCTATCGGCGCACGCCCGGTTGATCTGCATATCAGTGGCTTGGAACAGTTAGGGGCTGACATTGTTCTGGAAGAGGGCTACGTTAAAGCTTCCGTTAATGGACGTCTGAAAGGAGCTTGCATTGTGATGGATAAAGTCAGTGTCGGGGCGACAGTCACGATTATGACTGCGGCAACACTGGCTGAAGGGACGACGGTTATTGAGAATGCGGCACGCGAACCTGAAATTGAAGATACCGCCAATTTTCTCAATACGCTGGGTGCAAAAATTACAGGTGCAGGTACTGACCATATCATCATTGAAGGCGTAGAGCGTCTTGGTGGTGGTGTATACCGGGTATTACCCGATCGTATTGAGACAGGTACATTCCTGATTGCGGCTGCGATATCCGGTGGTAAGGTTGTTTGCCGTCATGCTCAACCTGATACACTGGATGCAGTATTGGCTAAACTGCGTGAGGCGGGTGCTGATATTAAAATTGGTAAAGACTGGATAAGCCTTGATATGCACGGCAAACGGCCCAAAGCTGTGACATTACGTACGGCTCCACATCCCGGTTTCCCGACAGATATGCAAGCCCAGTTCAGCTTACTGAATTTGGTTGCTGAAGGGGTTGGTATGATCACCGAAACTATTTTCGAAAACCGTTTCATGCATATCCCTGAATTAATTCGTATGGGAGCTCATGCAGAAATTGAAAGTAATACAGTGCTTTGTCATGGCGTCAAAAAGTTGTCTGGCGCTCAGGTAATGGCGACTGATTTACGTGCATCTGCGAGTCTGGTTCTGGCGGGTTGTGTTGCGGAAGGGGTGACTGTTGTTGACCGTATCTATCATATTGACCGTGGTTATGAACATATCGAAGATAAACTGCGCGGGCTTGGTGCGGATATTGAACGATTGAAATAAGTGGAAAAGTGATTTTGTTTCTTTATTTGGAAACAGGAAGCGATGTAGTTTAAAAAAACTAGGTTGATGATGGGTGGAGAAGTAAGGTGTATCCTCAGGGTGCATGGCTCAAGCCGATAAAAAATATTTATGTGCTATTACGATCTACCCATCATGACGACTTTGATTAAAAAATTTTTACTGGGCAATTAATATTCATCAAATTCTGCAATCGTCACTTGCAGTGACAGCATTTTCCCATTACGCAATAAAGTCACAGGAACAACGCTGCCGGGGCGTATTTCAGCCACTTGATCCATTGTTTCAGCCGCAGAAATAGCAGGCTTGTTATTTACACTGATAATGATATCACCGACCTTAATACCGGCTGTTTGGGCGGGTCCATTTGAGGTAACTTGGAATACCCGTAGCCCCTGAATCTGATTAATATTGCCGTTATAAGAGCGAATATGTGGGAGTTCTTGTGACGCTATGCCGATAAAGCCCCGGATAACCCGTCCGTCACGAATAAGTTTCTGCATAATCTTTGTGGCGAGTTCAGTAGGAATAGCAAAACCCAATCCTTCTGGTGTTTCACCGTTTTCACTTTTATCAAATGATAATGTATTGATTCCTACCAATTCACCAAGGGTATTAATTAACGCACCACCAGAGTTACCTTGATTAATGGAAGCATCTGTCTGGAGAAAATTTTGGCGTCGGGTAGGGCTTAATCCAACGCGACCGGTAGCACTAATAATCCCTTGGGTAATAGTTTGCCCTAAATTGTAAGGGTTACCAATAGCCAGAACGATATCCCCCACATGGGCCACTCTATTTGGATTGATAGTAATGACAGGCAGATTCTCGGCATCAATTTTCAGGACTGCAAGATCCGTTAAACTGTCAGAGCCGATGACCAGGGCTTCATAAAAATAACCATTTTGCAGTGCGACAATAATTTGTCCTGCATTGTTGATGACGTGTTTATTAGTGAGAATAAAACCCTTATCACTCATGATGACGCCGGAACCGAGGGTATGGTTTTCTCTGCCCTCATGAGAAAAACTCCCCATGTTGCTGCTATAGACGTTAACCACTGCGGGTGCGGCCTTGCGGACACCGTGATTAAAGCTGAATGGAACTTCATCATTATTGTTGCTGAACATTGCAGATACCAGCCCGTTAGGGCGCAGTGATGGAATGGTAATCAGCAAAATGACAGCGACAAGTAATCCCAAAAAAGCAGAACGCAGTAACTTGGCAAACATGGGTATTATTCAGTGTGAGTTAATGAATAACTGTAGGATAACATACGAGATTAACAAACACAGCATTACGCTGTATCTCAGATTGCTGACTTTAGTGCTGCGACTATCATTGCTGAGTTTTAAGTAAGGTAAGATTAGATACGCTTTATTTGAGAAATGATAAAACAGCAGTTGAGAAAAGCCATTGTTTTGTCTGTCAGCGTGGTTTTAAAATCTGAAAAAAATGGCAAGCGCATCATGAAAAAAACAGGTGAAAACTTTAATCATTAAAGGTAAAAATAATTGATTAGGGATTTTTAAATTGGGTAAAAATCTGATGTTATATTGACATTGGAAGAGAAAACATTAGGAAGAATTGGTTTTAAATTTATTAATAAGGTGATAAAGTTAAATGAAAATATGAGATTATATGGAAATATTTAACTACATTAACTGAACAGGGCGGGATTCTATTCATTTTATTGTTCAAAACACCGCTTTAAATAAAAGCTTTTTAGCTTGTTTTTAATAAAATGGCTATTTTAGTGAATATGATTTTGAAAAGGTTTTGGTTGTCAAAATAAAATCATTTATTTATTAAAATAGGATCTTAATATGATTTTAATTTAACGCCATCCACTTATATCTGTTTAAATCGAACGGTAAATTAATTTAATAACGATTTATTGTATCAACAATAGTGAAAATTATCGACGATTAATCAGTAAGAACGGTTATAATGATTAAATGGATATTTAAGCGTTAAATCACATTAACGGTATAAAAAGAAGAATGACTTTTATACCATAGAAAGGTAATGTGATTGGGTTGGATAAAATAGTATAAAACAAGTTTAAATGGGTGTGTTTAATGTGTTGCATGATAAATGCAACATAATAACGCCGGAAATAATCTAGTTCGTATTCAGTTAAATCATTTATTTGCGGATTCTGTTATTCATGTTTTTCACAATCGATTATTTAACTGTCTGATAGAAAAGTTTATTTCCAGTTGAAAACATTATTAAAGTCTGTTCGTTTTTTAAAATATATTGTCTTATTAAGCTATTAAGCTATTAAGCTATTAAGCTATTAAGCTATTAAGCTATTAAGCTATTAAGCTATTAAGCTATTAAGCTATTAAGCTATTAAGCTATTAAGCTATTAAG
>NZ_JBEJZY010000060.1:0-25267 GCF_040256935.1 Photorhabdus viridis | reverse complement strand
TCAGATGGTCGTTACCCTGATTGCACCAATCGCGATGGACCAGGGTCTGCGCTTCGCAATCCGTGAAGGTGGCCGTACAGTAGGTGCTGGTGTTGTTGCTAAAGTTATCGCTTAATAGTATAGCCTGATCATATATTTAGTCTTAGAACAAGCTTGAACTCCGGTTTACTTTAAAACAGACACTTGGTGTACCACATCAGGTGTCTGTTGGTTGATATCTTTAAATATATCCTTTCTTTGAATTGCTTACATGAATCATCTTGGGGTGTTTCTCGTTTTTGACTGTGACAGTTTATAGTTTGTCCTTGGAGGCATTATCCGCTTGTTCTATCAGGATGCTCTGGGCACATCCATACCTATCACCCATTCCTCATTGAATATGTTAACGTTTATTTTTATGCCAAGCCCATTCTCATACAACTAAACATGTGAATCCTGCAATATCGTAAACAAATGATCCCTCTCCTTCCTTCCAATTATCAGCTCTAGAGCAAGTTGTTGGTGTAGGAAATAGTGTAGTTGCTGTGTTTTTAGTATGTGGTTGGTTTAGCTAAATTTTATTTAGGATGGGATCAGTTTAATAAAGCTACCAGTAGTGATAAAAGCTTTGCCCATCAGAATATTATGCGGATAAGTGAACCACTTCCATCTGATGAAGGTGAAAGGAAATTTGGAAAAGTTGGATCAGAGAATTAAAATACGAATGATTATTGAAATGATACTCATTATTATTTAATATAAGCTATAATATGTGCTAGAGAGTGCTATTTATGTATGTTTGCCTATGTAATGCGGTGAGTGATAGAACAATACGTAACGCGGTACGTCAGCATCATGTTCACTCTATCAGAGAACTAAAACGTATTGTGCCTGTAGGCCGTGATTGTGGTAAATGCATACGCCAAGCCAGAGAGCTAATTAATGAGGAAATTGCACAACTGCCTAAGATAGATAACGTTGCTTGATAAAAAATTAAGGTAAGTTTACTACTACTCTGCTGAATAGGTACTACACTTTAAGTACTGGAAGCGGAGGAGTAGGCTATGAAAGGTGATAAAAAAATAATTGCTCATTTGAACAAACTTCTTGGAAATGAGCTTGTTGCAATTAATCAGTATTTTCTGCACGCTCGGATGTTCAAAAACTGGGGTCTTACCCGGCTTAATGATAAGGAATATCATGAATCTATCGATGAAATGAAACATGCTGATAGGTACATTGAACGTATCCTTTTTCTTGAGGGAATTCCTAATTTGCAGGATTTAGGAAAACTTAATATCGGAGAAGATATTGAAGAAATGCTCAAATCCGACTTGCAACTCGAATTGCAAGGAGCTAAGGATTTGAGAGAAGCTATCGCTTATGCTGATTCGATTCATGATTATGTTAGCCGTGATTTGATGATCGATATCTTAGATGAAGAAGAAGAGCACATAGATTGGCTGGAAACTCAGTTTGCATTAATTGAACGCATGGGGATTCAAAATTATACCCAGGCACAGATCCTTGAAGGAGAATAGCCTTGGAAAAATGCCCTATCTACTAAAGCTAGGGCATCTTATTTTGTACTCATTTTATTGCATTATTGTACTCCGAACAGATTTTCATCTGTATCTTGCTTTGCTAATTGATTTACGTATAATACGCGAACTTACTTTGAGTAAGTCTGATTTGTAGTCAGTAAATGTGCGGTGTTTTTTCTGCCATTTAAAAATACTCCCGATATGGGGGTTATATATTGAACGATTACACTCTCCCATCAATCGAAATGGGTACGAGGAGTAGTTATTTACGTTTATAAAATAGTTGGAGCTCTGGTCTCATGCAGAACCAAAGAATCCGTATCCGCCTGAAAGCATTTGATCATCGTTTGATCGATCAATCAACTGCGGAAATTGTCGAGACCGCTAAGCGCACTGGTGCGCAGGTTCGTGGTCCGATCCCGCTGCCGACTCGTAAAGAGCGTTTTACCGTTCTGATTTCTCCGCATGTTAATAAAGATGCGCGTGATCAGTACGAAATTCGCACTCATAAGCGTCTGGTTGACATCGTTGAGCCAACCGAGAAAACCGTTGATGCTCTGATGCGTCTGGATCTGGCTGCCGGTGTAGACGTGCAGATCAGCCTGGGTTAATCAGGTCATTGAACGATTGAGAGGTTGAAACAATGATTGGTTTAGTCGGTAAAAAAGTGGGTATGACTCGTATCTTCACTGAAGATGGCGTTTCAATCCCTGTAACTGTTATCGAAATTGAAGATAACCGTGTTACTCAGGTTAAAGATCTGGATAGCGACGGTTATCGGGCAATTCAGGTTACTACTGGTAGCAAAAAAGCTAACCGTGTAAACAAACCTGAAGCAGGTCATTTCGCTAAAGCTGGCGTTGAAGCTGGCCGTATCCTGCGTGAATTCCGTCTGTCTGAAGACGAAGAATATACTGTAGGTCAAAGTATTAGCGTTGAAATTTTCGCTGACGTTAAGAAAGTCGATGTTACTGGTACATCTAAAGGTAAAGGTTTTGCTGGTACTGTTAAGCGCTGGAACTTCCGTACCCAAGATGCTAGCCACGGTAACTCTTTGTCTCACCGTGTTCCGGGTTCTATTGGTCAGAACCAAACTCCGGGCAAGGTATTTAAAGGTAAGAAAATGGCAGGCCAACTGGGTAATGAGCGTGTAACCGTTCAAAGCCTAGATGTAGTACGTGTTGACGCTGAGCGCAACCTGCTGCTGGTCAAAGGTGCTGTTCCAGGTGCAACTGGTGGCAACCTGATCGTAAAACCGGCTGTCAAGGCGTAACGTCGAGGAGATAGGAATGGAATTGGTAATGAAAGACGCGCAAGGCGCGCTGACTGTTTCCGAAACTACCTTCGGGCGTGATTTCAATGAAGCGCTTGTGCATCAAGTAGTTGTTGCTTACGCAGCTGGTGCACGTCAAGGTACTCGTGCTCAGAAAACCCGTGCTGAAGTTTCTGGTTCAGGTAAAAAACCATGGCGTCAGAAAGGCACTGGCCGTGCACGCTCTGGTTCTATTAAGAGCCCAATTTGGCGCTCTGGTGGTGTAACTTTCGCAGCTAAGCCACAGGACCACAGTCAAAAAGTTAATAAGAAAATGTACCGCGGTGCTCTGAAAAGCATCCTGTCTGAACTGGTACGTCAAGATCGTCTGATCGTTGTCGAGAGTTTTTCTGTAGAAGCTCCTAAAACTAAGCTTCTGGTTCAGAAACTGAAAGAAATGACTCTGGAAGATGTGCTGATTATCACTGGTGAAGTTGATGAGAACTTGTTCTTAGCAGCTCGTAACCTGTACAAGGTTGACGTTCGTGATGCAGCTGGTATCGATCCAGTTAGTCTGATCGCCTTCGATAAAGTGGTTATGACTGCTGACGCTGTGAAGCAAGTTGAGGAGATGCTGGCATGATCCGTGAAGAACGTCTGCTAAAAGTACTGCGCGCGCCGCACGTATCTGAAAAAGCTTCTACAGCGATGGAAAAAAGCAATACCATCGTTCTCAAAGTTGCAAAAGACGCGACTAAAGCAGAAATTAAAGCTGCTGTGCAGAAATTGTTTGAAGTCGAAGTTGAAGGTGTTAACACTTTGCTGGTTAAAGGCAAAACTAAACGCCACGGTCAGCGTATTGGTCGTCGTAGCGACTGGAAAAAAGCTTATGTCACTCTGAAGGAAGGCCAGAATATGGACTTCATCGGTGGTGCAGAGTAAGTCGGAGGAGTAAAGAACAATGGCAATTGTTAAATGTAAACCTACGTCTCCGGGCCGTCGCCACGTTGTTAAAGTGGTTAACCCTGAGCTGCATAAGGGTAAACCTTATGCTCCGTTGCTGGAAAAAAGCAGCAAAACCGGTGGTCGTAACAACAATGGCCGTATTACCACTCGTCACATCGGTGGTGGCCACAAACAGCACTATCGTTTGATTGACTTCAAGCGTAACAAAGATGGTATCCCTGCTGTAGTTGAGCGTTTGGAATATGATCCAAACCGTTCAGCAAACATCGCCTTGGTTCTGTATAAAGACGGTGAACGTCGTTATATTCTTGCGCCTAAAGGCCTAAAAGCTGGTGATCAGATCCAATCTGGTGCTGATGCAGCTATCAAAGCTGGTAATGCATTGCCAATGCGTAATATCCCGGTTGGTTCTACTGTACACAACGTAGAGATGAAGCCGGGTAAAGGCGGTCAGTTGGCTCGTTCCGCTGGTGCATATGTTCAGATCGTTGCTCGTGATGGTTCTTATGTAACCTTGCGTTTGCGTTCTGGTGAAATGCGTAAAGTTCTGTCTGACTGCCGGGCTACTTTAGGTGAAGTTGGTAACGCAGAACATATGCTACGCGTTCTGGGTAAAGCTGGTGCAAGTCGCTGGCGTGGCATTCGTCCTACCGTTCGTGGTACGGCGATGAACCCAGTAGATCACCCACATGGTGGTGGTGAAGGTCGTAACTTTGGTAAACATCCTGTAACTCCTTGGGGTGTTCAAACTAAAGGTAAGAAGACCCGTAGTAATAAACGTACTGATCAGTTCATTGTACGTCGCCGTACTAAAAAATAATTAGAGGATAAGCCATGCCACGTTCTCTCAAGAAAGGTCCATTTATTGACCTGCACTTGCTGAAGAAGGTAGAGAAAGCGGTGGAAAGCGGAGACAAAAAGCCTATTAAGACTTGGTCCCGTCGTTCAACGATCTTTCCTAACATGATCGGTTTGACCATCGCTGTCCATAATGGTCGTCAGCATGTACCAGTTTTTGTTTCCGACGAAATGGTTGGTCACAAACTAGGTGAATTTGCGCCGACTCGTACTTATCGCGGCCATGCGGCCGATAAAAAGGCTAAAAAGCGCTAAGGTAGGAGGAAGAGATGGAAACTATCGCTAAACATCGCCACGCTCGTTCTTCTGCTCAGAAGGTTCGCCTTGTAGCTGACCTGATTCGCGGTAAGAAAGTGTCGCAAGCTCTGGAAACTTTGACCTATACCAACAAGAAAGCTGCTGGTTTAGTGAAGAAGGTACTTGAGTCTGCTATTGCTAATGCAGAACACAACGATGGCGCTGACATTGATGATCTAAAAGTCGCGAAGATTTTCGTAGACGAAGGCCCTACCATGAAGCGCATTATGCCTCGTGCGAAAGGTCGTGCAGATCGCATCCTGAAGCGCAGCAGCCACATTACTGTGGTTGTGTCCGATCGCTGAGACTCTGGAGACTAGCAATGGGTCAGAAAGTACATCCTAATGGTATTCGCCTGGGTATCGTCAAACCTTGGAACTCTACCTGGTATGCGAATACCAAAGAATTCGCTGACAACCTGGACAGCGATTTTAAAGTGCGCCAGTACTTGAACAAAGAACTGGCAAAAGCGTCTATTTCACGCATTGTTATTGAACGTCCTGCTAAAAGCATCCGTGTGACTATTCACACTGCTCGCCCAGGTATTGTAATCGGTAAGAAAGGTGAAGACGTAGAAAAATTGCGCAAAACTGTAGCGGAAATCGCTGGTGTGCCTGCGCAAATTAATATCTCTGAAGTGCGTAAGCCTGAGCTGGACGCTAAACTGGTTGCTGATAGTATCACTTCGCAGCTGGAACGTCGTGTTATGTTCCGCCGTGCTATGAAGCGCGCAGTTCAGAATGCAATGCGTTTGGGTGCTAAAGGCATTAAAGTGGAAGTAAGTGGCCGTTTGGGCGGTGCTGAAATTGCGCGTACTGAATGGTATCGTGAGGGTCGTGTACCATTGCACACACTGCGTGCAGACATCGACTATAATACTTCAGAAGCGCACACCACTTATGGTGTACTCGGCGTTAAGGTATGGATCTTCAAAGGTGAGATCTTGGGTGGTATGGCTGCTGTTGAACAGGCGGAAAAACCGGCTGCGCAACCTAAAAAGCAGCAGCGTAAAGGCCGCAAGTAAGGAGAGTCGCTGATGTTACAACCAAAGCGTACGAAATTCCGTAAAGTGCATAAAGGCCGTAACCGTGGCCTAGCAGCAGGTGCGGATGTTAGCTTCGGCACTTTCGGTCTGAAAGCTGTGGGCCGTGGTCGTCTGACTGCACGTCAGATTGAAGCGGCACGTCGTGCTATGACCCGTGCAATTAAACGTCAAGGTAAAATCTGGATCCGTGTATTCCCAGACAAACCTATCACTGAAAAGCCACTCGAAGTGCGTATGGGTAAAGGTAAAGGTAACGTAGAATATTGGGTTGCCTTGATCCAGCCCGGTAAAGTCCTTTATGAAATGGACGGTGTGCCTGAAGAGCTGGCTCGTGAAGCATTCAAGCTGGCAGCAGCGAAACTGCCTATCAAAACCACCTTTGTAACTAAGACGGTGATGTAATGAAAGCACAAGAGCTGCGCGAAAAAAGCGTTGAAGAGCTGAACACTGAGCTGCTGAACTTGCTGCGTGAACAATTTAACCTGCGTATGCAGGCGGCAAGTGGCCAGCTACAACAGTCTCATCTGTTGAAACAAGTGCGTCGTGATATCGCACGCGTTAAGACTTTACTGACTGAGAAGGCGGGTGCGTAATGACCGATAAAATCCGTACTCTGCAAGGTCGTGTTGTTAGTGACAAAATGGAAAAATCTATTGTTGTTGCTATCGAGCGTAAGGTGAAACATCCTCTGTATGGTAAATTCATCAAGCGTACGACTAAACTGCACGTACATGACGAGAACAATGAATGTGGAATCGGTGACGTAGTGGAAATCCGCGAAACCCGTCCATTGTCCAAAACTAAATCTTGGACCTTAGTTCGCGTTATAGAGAAAGCGATTCTGTAAGCTGACTCGAATAGAGTAAACGGCTCAGATTATGGGCCGTTTATTTTTTCTATCCATATCTGAGATGTGGTGTTATAATGCCGCGCCCTCATGGTATGGGGTATTTGAACGGCCTCTTCATAATAATGAAGTGGGCTCAGTAGTAGTTGACATTTAGCGGAGCACTAAAATGATCCAAGAACAGACTATGCTGAACGTGGCCGACAACTCCGGTGCACGTCGCGTAATGTGTATCAAGGTTCTGGGTGGCTCGCACCGTCGCTACGCACATGTCGGCGACATCATTAAAATCACCATCAAGGAAGCAATTCCTCGCGGTAAAGTGAAAAAAGGTGATGTCCTGAAAGCGGTAGTGGTGCGCACCAAGAAGGGTGTTCGTCGCCCTGACGGTTCTGTCATTCGCTTCGATGGCAATGCTTGTGTGTTGTTAAACAACACGAGTGAGCAAGTTATCGGTACGCGTATTTTTGGGCCGGTAACTCGTGAACTTCGTAATGAAAAGTTCATGAAAATTATCTCCCTGGCACCAGAAGTACTCTAAGGAGCGAACAATGGCAGCGAAAATCCGTCGTGATGACGAAGTTATCGTGCTGACTGGCAAAGATAAAGGTAAGCGCGGTAAAGTAAAACAGGTTCTTCCTGCTGGGAAGGTCATTGTTGAAGGTATTAACTTGGTTAAAAAACATCAGAAGCCTGTTCCGGCGCTGAATCAACCAGGTGGCATCGTTGAAAAAGAAGCTGCAATTCAAGTTTCAAACGTTGCAATCTTCAATGCGGCAACCAGTAAGGCTGACCGTGTAGGTTTTAGATTTGAAGACGGCAAAAAAGTTCGTTTCTTTAAATCTAATAGCGAAACTATCAAGTAATTTGGAGTAATACGATGGCGAAACTGCATGATTACTACAAAGACGAGGTAGTCCAAAAACTGATGGCTCAGTTTGACTACAATTCTGTCATGCAAGTCCCTCGGGTCGAGAAGATCACCCTGAACATGGGTGTTGGTGAAGCGATCGCTGATAAGAAACTGCTGGATAATGCAGCAGCGGATCTAACAGCAATCTCTGGTCAAAAACCACTGATCACCAAAGCACGCAAATCAGTTGCAGGCTTCAAAATCCGTCAGGGCTATCCAATCGGCTGTAAAGTAACTCTGCGTGGTGAACGCATGTGGGAGTTTCTTGAGCGCCTGATTTCTATTGCTGTACCTCGTATCCGTGACTTCCGTGGCTTGTCCGCTAAGTCATTTGATGGTCGTGGCAATTACAGCATGGGTGTACGTGAGCAAATCATCTTCCCTGAAATCGATTACGATAAAGTGGATCGTGTTCGTGGCTTAGATATTACTATCACCACAACTGCGAAATCTGATGATGAAGGCCGCGCACTGTTGGCTGCTTTTAACTTCCCGTTCCGCAAGTAAGGCAGGGTATTCATGGCTAAGCAATCAATGAAAGCACGTGATGTAAAACGTGTGAAATTAGCTGAAAAATTCTTCACTAAACGTGTAGAACTGAAAGCTATCATTTCTGATGTGAATGCATCTGATGAAGAGCGTTGGAATGCTGTTCTTAAGCTGCAAACACTGCCACGTGATTCCAGCCCTTCTCGTCAGCGTAATCGCTGCCGCCAAACTGGGCGTCCGCATGGATTTTTGCGGAAGTTTGGGTTGAGCCGTATTAAAGTCCGTGAAGCCGCTATGCGCGGTGAAATTCCGGGCCTTAAGAAGGCTAGCTGGTAATTGTCACCAATTGAATCACGGGAGTAAAGACAGATGAGCATGCAAGATCCCATCGCGGATATGCTGACCCGTATCCGTAACGGTCAGGCCGCGAATAAAGTTGCGGTCACCATGCCTTCCTCCAAGCTGAAAGTGGCAATTGCCAAAGTGCTGAAGGAAGAAGGTTATATTGAAGATTATAAAATTGAAGGCGACACCAAGCCAGAACTGGAATTAGTACTGAAGTACTTCCAGGGTAAGGCTGTCGTAGAAAGTATTCAGCGTGTAAGCCGTCCAAGTCTGCGCATCTATAAGAAAAAAGATGAGCTGCCACAAGTTATGGCTGGTTTAGGTATTGCTGTTGTTTCTACTTCTAAAGGTGTAATGACTGATCGTGCAGCTCGCCAAGCAGGTCTTGGTGGCGAGATTCTCTGCTACGTAGCTTAATTCGGGAGGAAAGAATGTCTCGTGTTGCAAAAGCACCCGTCGTCATTCCTGCCGGCGTAGAGGTAAAACTCAACGGTCAGGTGATTTCGATTAAGGGTAAAAACGGCGAACTGAGTCGTACAATCCACAGCGCAGTTGAAGTTAAACATGCAGATAGCCAACTAACCTTCACTCCACGCGATGGTTATGTTGATGGTTGGGCACAGGCAGGTACGACTCGTTCTTTGCTGAATGCTATGGTTATTGGTGTTACCGAAGGCTTCACTAAGAAGCTTCAACTGGTAGGTGTTGGTTATCGTGCAGTAGTCAAAGGCAATGTTGTTAACATGTCTCTGGGCTTCTCGCATCCAGTTGACCACGAATTGCCAGTAGGCATTACTGCAGAATGTCCGTCACAAACTGAAATCGTACTGAAAGGTGCTGATAAGCAGGTAATCGGTCAGGTTGCGGCAGAATTGCGTGCCTATCGTCGTCCTGAGCCTTATAAAGGTAAGGGTGTTCGTTACGCCGACGAAGTCGTGCGTATCAAAGAGGCTAAGAAGAAGTAAGGTAACACTATGGATAAGAAAGCAGCTCGTATCCGTCGTGCGACCCGCGCACGCCGCAAGCTCCAGGAACTGGGTGCAACTCGCCTGGTGGTACATCGTACCCCACGCCATATTTATGCGCAGGTTATCGCACCAAACGGTTCTGAAACTTTGGTGGCAGCTTCTACTACAGAAAAAGCTATCAATGAGCAACTGAAATACACTGGAAATAAAGAAGCAGCAGCAGCAGTTGGTAAAGCAATTGCTGAACGTGCACTGGAGAAAGGTATCAAAGATGTATCCTTTGACCGTTCTGGTTTCCAATATCATGGTCGAGTCCAGGCACTGGCAGATGCTGCCCGTGAAGCTGGCCTTCAGTTCTAAGGTAGAGGTGTAAGATGGCTCACATCGAAAAACAAGCTGGCGAACTGCAGGAAAAGCTGATCGCGGTAAACCGCGTATCTAAAACCGTAAAAGGTGGCCGGATTTTCAGCTTTACCGCACTGACTGTTGTAGGTGATGGTAATGGTCGCGTTGGTTTTGGCTACGGCAAAGCACGCGAAGTTCCGGCAGCAATCCAGAAAGCGATGGAAAAAGCCCGTCGCAATATGAAAACCGTCGCACTAAACAGCGGCACTCTGCATCACCCAGTGAAAGGTACACACACCGGTTCCCGCGTGTTCATGCAACCTGCTCACGAAGGTACTGGTATCATCGCAGGCGGTGCTATGCGTGCTGTTTTGGAAGTGGCTGGTGTTCGTAACGTACTGGCTAAAACCTATGGTTCCACTAACCCTATTAATGTGGTTCGTGCAACCCTGGATGCTTTAGACAGCATGAAGTCTCCAGAAATGGTCGCAGCTAAGCGTGGTAAATCCGTCGAAGAAATTCTGGGGTAATGGCCATGGCTAAGACTATTAAAGTAACACAAATTCGCAGTTCAATCGGCCGCCTGCCTAAACATAAGGCAACTTTGGTTGGTTTAGGTCTGCGTCGTATTGGTCATACAGTAGAGCGCGAAGATACTCCTGCTATACGTGGTATGATCAACTTGGTTTCCTATATGGTTAAAGTTGAGGAGTAACAGATGCGCTTAAATACTCTGTCTCCGGCTGAAGGTGCCAAGCATGCACCTAAACGTGTAGGTCGTGGTATCGGTTCTGGCTTGGGTAAAACTGGTGGCCGTGGTCACAAAGGTCAGAAATCTCGTTCTGGCGGTGGCGTACGTCGCGGTTTTGAAGGTGGTCAGATGCCTTTATACCGTCGTTTGCCAAAATTTGGCTTCACTTCACGTAAGGCAATGATTACAGCAGAAGTTCGTCTGTCTGATTTCGCCGCTGTTGAAGGCGATGTTATCGATCTGAACGCACTGAAAGCCGCTAACATCGTTGGCACTCAAATTGAATTCGCAAAAGTTATACTTTCTGGCGAAATCAATCGCGCAGTAACTGTGCGTGGCCTTCGTGTTACTAAGGGCGCTCGTGCGGCAATTGAAGCTGCTGGCGGTAAAATTGAGGAATAAGTAACAGATGGCTAAACAACCAGGATTAGATTTTCAAAGCGCTAAAGGTGGACTGGGCGAGCTGAAACGCAGACTGTTGTTTGTTATTGGAGCGCTGATTGTTTTCCGTATTGGTTCTTTTATTCCTATCCCTGGTATTGATGCCACTGTGCTTGCCAAATTGCTCGAACAGCAAAGGGGCACCATCATTGAAATGTTTAACATGTTCTCTGGTGGTGCTTTAAGCCGTGCTTCTATCTTTGCACTGGGGATAATGCCGTATATTTCTGCGTCTATTATTATTCAGTTATTGACGGTGGTTCACCCAACGTTGGCAGAGATTAAGAAGGAAGGGGAAGCTGGTCGTCGTAAGATTAGCCAGTATACTCGCTATGGTACTTTAGTGCTGGCTATATTCCAGTCAATCGGTATTGCTACTGGTTTGCCGAATATGCCAGGAATGCAAGGTCTGGTGATTAACCCAGGATTTGCTTTCTACTTCACGGCTGTTGTGAGCCTGGTTACTGGGACTATGTTCCTGATGTGGTTAGGTGAACAGATTACTGAGCGTGGTATTGGCAACGGTATCTCTATCATAATCTTTGCTGGTATTGTTGCGGGTTTGCCGCCGGCCATCGGCCATACCATTGAGCAAGCTCGGCAAGGCGATCTGCACTTCCTCCTGTTGCTGTTGGTTGCAGTATTAGTGTTTGCAGTAACTTTCTTCGTTGTTTTCATGGAACGTGGTCAACGACGTATCGTTGTTAACTATGCAAAACGTCAACAAGGTCGCCGAGTTTATGCTGCACAGAGCACACATTTACCGTTGAAAGTGAATATGGCCGGGGTTATCCCTGCAATTTTCGCTTCCAGCATTATTCTGTTCCCTGGTACCATAGCTTCTTGGTTTGGGGGTGGAACTGGTTGGAACTGGCTGACTACTATTTCAATGTATTTGCAGCCTGGTCAACCGCTTTATGTGTTACTCTACGCGTCTGCAATCATCTTCTTCTGTTTCTTTTATACAGCGTTGGTTTTTAACCCGAGAGAAACAGCAGATAACCTGAAGAAGTCCGGTGCATTTGTACCAGGAATTCGTCCGGGAGAGCAAACGGCCAAGTACATTGATAAAGTAATGACACGTCTGACTTTAGTTGGTGCGATGTATATTACTTTTATCTGCTTAATCCCGGAGTTCATGCGTGACGCGATGAAGGTACCATTTTATTTTGGCGGTACTTCGCTGCTTATCGTAGTTGTGGTCATCATGGACTTTATGGCTCAAGTGCAAACTCTGATGATGTCAAGTCAGTATGAGTCTGCATTGAAGAAGGCAAACCTTAAAGGTTATAACCGCTGATTGGTTTGCTTGAGAAGTTACGGAGAGTAAAAATGAAAGTTCGTGCTTCCGTCAAGAAATTATGTCGCAATTGCAAAATCGTCAAGCGTAACGGTGTCGTTCGTGTGATTTGTAGTGCAGAGCCTAAGCATAAACAACGCCAAGGCTGATAAAATAGCATATTTTTCTTGCAAAGTCGGTTTGAGCTGGCTAAATTAGCCAGCCAATCTTTTTATATCACAGCAACATTGTTTGAGTATCCTGAAAACGGGCTTTTCAGAATAGTGTTGCCGTAAATAATTGTAGGAGTGCATAGTGGCCCGTATAGCAGGCATTAACATTCCTGATCAAAAGCATACCGTAATCGCTTTAACATCGATCTACGGAATCGGCAAAACTCGCTCCCAAGCCATTTGTGCTGCAACGGGTATTGCTGAACATGTTAAGATCAGTGAGCTGTCTGAAGAGCAAATTGACAAGCTGCGTGACGAAGTTGCCAAGTACGTTGTAGAAGGTGATCTGCGTCGTGAAGTAACCCTGAGCATCAAACGTCTGATGGATCTTGGTACTTATCGTGGTTTACGTCACCGTCGTGGTCTACCGGTTCGCGGTCAGCGTACTAAGACCAATGCACGTACCCGTAAGGGTCCACGTAAGCCGATCAAGAAATAATCGGGGTATTGTATAATGGCAAAAGCACCTATTCGTGCACGTAAGCGTGTAAGAAAGCAAGTCTCTGACGGTGTGGCTCATATCCATGCTTCTTTCAACAACACCATCGTGACCATTACTGACCGTCAGGGTAATGCTCTGGGTTGGGCAACTGCGGGTGGTTCCGGTTTCCGTGGTTCTCGTAAATCTACTCCGTTTGCGGCTCAGGTTGCAGCAGAGCGCTGTGCTGAAGCAGTGAAAGAATACGGAATTAAGAACCTGGAAGTTATGGTTAAAGGACCTGGTCCTGGTCGCGAGTCAACTATCCGAGCGTTAAATGCGGCAGGTTTCCGCATCACTAACATTACTGATGTGACTCCAATCCCTCATAACGGTTGTCGTCCACCTAAAAAACGTCGCGTTTAATAACGTTTACTTTTTTAGGTTTGTTGGAGAAAGAAAATGGCAAGATATTTGGGTCCTAAGCTCAAGCTGAGCCGTCGCGAGGGTACAGACCTATTCCTGAAGTCTGGCGTTCGCGCGATTGACACCAAGTGTAAATTGGAACAACCACCTGGACAGCATGGCGCACGTAAACCGCGTCTGTCTGACTACGGTGTACAGTTACGTGAAAAACAAAAAGTTCGCCGTATTTACGGTGTTCTAGAACGTCAATTCCGTAATTATTATAAAGAAGCAACTCGTCTGAAAGGCAATACAGGTGAGAACTTGTTGAGTTTGCTGGAAGGTCGTCTGGACAACGTTGTTTACCGTATGGGTTTTGGTGCGACTCGTGCTGAATCACGCCAAATGGTAAGCCATAAGGCTATCATGGTAAATGGTCGCGTTGTTAACATCGCTTCTTATCAGGTATCCCCGAATGACGTAGTCAGCGTTCGCGAAAAATCGAAAAAGCAGTCTCGTATCAAGGCGGCTTTAGAGCTGGCTGAGCAGCGTGAGAAACCAACTTGGTTGGAGGTTGATGCTGCGAAGATGGAAGGTGTGTTCAAGCGTACTCCAGAACGTACCGATCTGTCCGCTGACATTAACGAACACCTGATCGTCGAGCTTTACTCTAAGTAAAGCTTAGCACCAAAGAGAGGACACAATGCAGGGTTCTGTGACAGAGTTTCTAAAACCGCGCCTGGTTGATATCGAGCAAGTCAGTTCGACGCACGCCAAGGTGACCCTTGAGCCTTTAGAGCGTGGCTTTGGTCATACTCTAGGTAACGCACTGCGCCGTATTCTGCTTTCGTCTATGCCGGGTTGTGCGGTGACTGAGGTTGAGATTGATGGTGTACTGCATGAGTACAGCACCAAAGAAGGTGTACAGGAAGATATCCTGGAGATTCTCCTCAACCTGAAAGGGCTGGCGGTAAGAGTTCAGGGCAAAGATGAAGTTATTCTTACCTTGAATAAGTCTGGCATTGGCCCTGTGACTGCAGCCGACATTATCCATGACGGAGATGTCGAAATCGTCAAGCCGCAACATGTAATCTGCCACCTGACTGACGAAACTGCTTCTATAAGCATGCGCATTAAAGTTCAGCGTGGTCGGGGTTATGTGCCGGCTTCTGCCCGGATTCATTCGGAAGAAGATGAGCGCCCTATTGGTCGTTTGTTAGTAGACGCTTGTTATAGCCCAGTAGAGCGTATTGCCTACAATGTTGAAGCAGCGCGTGTAGAACAACGTACCGATTTGGACAAGTTGGTTATCGAGATGGAAACTAACGGTACAATCGATCCTGAAGAGGCGATTCGCCGTGCAGCTACTATTTTGGCTGAACAGCTGGAAGCTTTTGTTGATTTACGTGATGTACGTCAGCCAGAAGTAAAGGAGGAGAAGCCAGAGTTTGATCCGATCCTGCTGCGCCCTGTTGACGATCTGGAATTGACTGTCCGCTCTGCTAACTGCCTTAAGGCAGAAGCTATCCACTACATCGGTGATTTGGTACAGCGTACCGAGGTTGAGTTGCTTAAGACACCTAACCTGGGTAAAAAATCTCTCACAGAGATCAAAGACGTACTGGCTTCACGTGGCTTATCTCTAGGCATGCGCTTGGAAAACTGGCCACCAGCAAGTATTGCTGATGAATAACTAGATCACAGGTTAAGGTTTTACTGAGAAGGATAAGGTCATGCGCCATCGTAAGAGTGGTCGTCAATTGAACCGCAACAGCAGCCATCGCCAAGCTATGTTCCGCAACATGGCAGGTTCCTTGGTTCGTCATGAAATCATCAAGACGACTCTGCCTAAAGCGAAAGAACTGCGTCGCGTCGTTGAGCCGCTGATTACTCTTGCCAAGACCGACAGCGTAGCTAATCGTCGTCTGGCATTCGCCCGTACTCGTGATAACGAAATTGTGGCAAAACTGTTTAATGAGCTGGGCCCGCGCTTTGCGAGCCGCGCAGGTGGTTACACTCGCATTCTTAAGTGTGGCTTCCGTGCTGGTGACAATGCTCCGATGGCATACATCGAGCTCGTCGACCGTGCTGTTGAGCCTCAAACAGAAGTTGCGACTGCAGAGTAATCTGTAGGGGCATATAAAAGAACCGGGTTTATCCCGGTTTTTTTACATCTGTATATCTGAATTTCTCACTTATTTTTTTCCATCCTGTTATGCTGATATCTCAAACAGCGTGTTTATTCTAGGAGATATGAAGATGTATCGTATTGGCCAACTGGCTAAATTAGCGAATGTAACCCCTGATACAGTGCGTTTCTATGAAAAACAAGGAATGATGGAGCATCAGAACCGTACCGAGGGGGGATATAGGCTTTATACAGAGCAAGATCTACAGCGCCTTCGGTTTATACGTTATGCCAAGCAGCTGGGATTTACATTGGAAGCTATCACAGAATTATTGTCTATTCGTGTAGATCCAGATCATCATACTTGTGAAGAGTCGAAGCAAATTGTAGATTCTAGGTTGATGGAAGTAGAAGAAAAACTTCTTGAAATGTTAAAAATGCGTGATTCACTTAAGATGTTAAGTGATGCTTGCTGTGGGAGCTCTCACATAAGTACTTATTGTTCTATTCTTGAAACTTTAGAACAAGGAGCTTCAAATAAGGAATAAGCAATTTTTCTTTATTATAGATGATTCAGAGAGTACAATTGCTATGTTTTTCGACCAATTAATATGATAGAGGAATATGATGATTATATATCACCATAAAAAAGGTATGATAAAGGATAATGCTATTGAAGCTCTACTACGTGATCCATTATTCAGACAGCGAATTGAGAAAAATAAAAAAGGGAAAGGAAGTTACCAGAGGAAAGGAAAGCATAACAAAGCAAGTAACTGGGAGGCCAGTGGTAAGGGATTGTTAGATGTATTACCACTGGCCTTTTAGTTCTGATAGGTTTATTTTCACTCTTTCAGTAATCTACGGATTTTTATTAATAATTTCTCTTTAGTGGTTGGGATGCCTAGCATAGCCTTAATCCCTTTTTTACTATATGATTTATTAGTTTTATTGCATAGAAAATAGCTGATAACAGCAAGATATTTTTCAAGATCATATCAATAATCACTTCAGCAGTGGGATTAGTAGAATTGCCATTCATGGTAAATTTATAAACTGTTTTAAAAAATTCACCATGTTCTTTCAATCATCGTGTTAATTAAATTGTGTCAAGTTGTATCAGTTATTGTGTTTGAATTATATGACTGATAGATAATTATTTTTTTGTTCCTAAAGGAAAAAGGGACTGGGTTGGAATAGTTTTTCTACTTCGGGAACAAATTTCTTATCTGTAATAAACATAATTACATGATCTCCTTGTTCTATTATACTATAATCATGAGCAATAATTACTTCGTCACCACGAACTATTGCTCCAATTGTGGTGCCTGGTGGTAATTTAATATCACCTACAGCTTGACCAACAACCTTTGACGTGTTTTCGTCTCCATGAGCAATTGCTTCGATAGCTTCCGCTACTCCACGACGTAATGAGGAAACGCTTACGATATCTGCCTTACGAACATGGCCTAGTAGAGCTGAAATAGTTGCTTGCTGTGGAGAGATTGCAATATCAATGACACCTCCTTGTACTAAATCGACATATGCACTACGCTGAATGAGAACCATAGCTTTTTTGGCTCCCATGCGTTTGGCAAGCATTGCAGACATGATATTTGCTTCGTCATCGTTGGTTAGGGCAATGAATACATCTACCTGTTCTATATGTTCTTCAGCTAATAGCTCTTGGTCAGATGCATCCCCATAGAAAACAATGGTGTCGTGTAATAATTCGGCTAGTTCTGTGGCTCTTTGCTGATTTCGTTCAATTAATTTAACCCTGTAATCTTTTTCAAGGCGTAGGGCAAGTCCGGCACCAATATTACCACCACCAACGATCATAATACGCTTGTAAGGCTTTTCTAAGCGTTGAAGTTCGCTCATTACAGCACGAATATGTTGTGATGCCACCACAAAAAAAACCTCGTCACCAGCCTCAATAATTGTAGAGCCTTGTGGTCTTATAGGCCGATCCTGGCGAAATATGGCAGCAACTCTGGTATTAATATGTGGCATGTGTTCACGAAGTGAAGAAAGTGCATTTCCTACAAGTGAACCTCCGTAATAAGCTTTTACTGCAACAATACTTACTCTACCTTCGGCAAAGTTAACGACCTGCAAGGCGCCAGGATACTGAATTAGTTTATAAATATAATCTATGACGAGTTGTTCCGGTGAAATAAGATAATCAATAGGAATGTCGTTAGGGAGAAAAAGCTTATCTGATTCACGGATATACTCTGCTGCGCGTATTCGTGCAACTTTATTTGGTGTATTAAATAAGGAATAAGCAATTTGGCATGCAATCATGTTAGTTTCGTCAGAATTAGTTACAGCAACTAACATATCAGCATCTTCAGCACCAGCTTCTCTTAATACTTTTGGATGAGAACCATGACCATTGACTACCCTGAGGTCGAATTTATCCTGTAGTTGGTGCAGGCGGTTGGGATCAGTATCGACTATAGTGATATCGTTATTTTCACCTACTAGATTTTCAGCTAATGTACCGCCAACTTGACCTGCACCAAGAATAATTATTTTCATAGTATTCTCTAACTTGTTAGAAACAGATAATTATCTTTATAAATTGTGGAGATATATTACTGTTTAATTAATCGAGCGTAAAAGAAACCGTCTCCACCATTGAATTCAGGTATTATTTGTTTTCCTGGGCTATCGTCTGTATCTGTTCCCGATAGTTTTGCATCTGGGTGGCGTTTTAAAAATGAGCTGATTTGCTGACTATTTTCATCTGGTAAAATAGAACAGGTTGCATATACTAATGTCCCGCCTTTCTTTAAATATGGCCAGATTGCATCAATAATCTCAGATTGTAATTGAACTAATTGAGCAATATCTTCTTCGCGGCGTAACCATTTGATATCAGGGTGGCGACGGATTACTCCTGTTGCTGAACAAGGTGCATCCAGAAGGATACGATCGAATTGCTGGCCTTTTGCCCAATATTCAGGGTGGCGTCCATCACCGGTTTTTACTGTTGCATGGCAATTAAGGCGCTGGAGATTTTCTTTTACTCGTTTGATCCTGTGTTCATCAATATCTATAGCTAATACTTGGGCTTTTGGCGCTATTTCGAGGATATGTGTTGTTTTCCCTCCTGGTGCGGCACAAAGATCGAGAATTGTCTCTCCATTGATTGGTTGTAATAACTCGGCACACCCTTGTGCGGATACATCTTGAATAGTTACCCAACCTTTATCAAATCCAGGTAATATTGTTACTGGGCAGGGGAAAATTACACGGATAGCAGAAGGTAATTCGATAGCTGGTTCTGCATCAATTCCGGCTTTATGGAGAAGAGAAAGATATTCATCTCGACTATGGTATATTCGATTAACTCGCAACCACATGGGCGGTTTCTTATTGTTATTTTCAATAAGTTGCTGCCATTCTTGTGGGTAGGCTTTTTGGATTTTAGTTAATAACCATTTAGGATGTAAGTGATTGCTGGGACTATTTTGTGGAAGCTCCATTAATTGCAGTTGCTGCCTCTGAAACTGGCGAAGGACACCATTAATTAATCCTTTTAACTGAGGATATTTCAGAGTTGCGGCTCCATTTACTGTTTCAGCAAGTGCTGCATGAGCTGGGATACGGGTATAGGTAAGTTGGTATATGCCAACCATAAGCAGGTAATGAAGAATACGTTGCTTACCTTTTAATGGTTTTTCCATTAATTGGCTTATTATCCATTCTAATTGAGGTAATACACGTAAAACCCCGAAAGATAGCTCTTGTAACAAAGATTTATCTTTATCAGTTATGTTTCGTTGAAGTTCAGGCAATATCGTACTGAGAGATTGTCCTTGGTCCAGAACTTGATTGATTGCTTTTGCGGCGATACTTCGTAGATTATATGTATTTTTCATAGTTAAAAAGGCTGACAAAAGCCAGCATTAAGAGAAAGTTTGTAAGAGAGAGTTTACATAGAATAGTATTCAGTTGATTTTATTACCTGGCGTAAACCATTCACGTTTGGAGTTAAGCAGATCTGCGGCTGACATTGCTTTTTTACCAGCAGGTTGTAATTGCGTGATATTCAGAATTCCATTGGCAGTGGCAATATGAATACCTTTTTTGTCTGCTTTTAAGACAGTTCCTGGTTCTACCGAAACTTGTTCTTCAATGGCTTCTGCTTTCCAGATTTTAACAGGCTGCCCTTCCATCTCGAAAAAGCTCATGGGCCAAGGATTAAATGCACGAATGCAACGTTCAAGATGGGTTGCAGATAGTTCCCAATTTATTTTGGCTTCTTCCTTGCTTAGTTTTTCAGCGTAGGTAACCAACTTTTCACTTTGAGTTTCAGGTTGGCTTTTACCTGATGTTATTAATGATAATGTTTTAAGTAGTGCATCTGGCCCAATCTTGGTCAGTTTTTCGTATAAACTGGCACTAGTATCTTCAAGTGTAATAGGACAGCTTGCTTTATATAGCATATCGCCAGTATCAAGGCCTATATCCATTTGCATGATCGTTACGCCTGTTTCCGTGTCACCGGCCCACAGTGAACGTTGAATTGGCGCTGCACCACGCCAACGTGGTAATAGAGAGCCGTGTACGTTCAGACAACCTAATCTTGGAATATCTAAAACAGCCTTAGGGAGGATTAATCCATAGGCTACAACTATGAGAACATCAGGTTGTTGTTTAATAAGCCATTGTTGGTTTTCTTCTGAACGCAAAGTGGCTGGCTGAAAAACGGTAATATTATGTTCTTCTGCCAGTACTTTTACAGGACTGGGTGTCAGTTTTTTACCTCTACCGGCTGGTCTGTCTAGTCGTGTTAGAACGCCAACGACCTCATGCTGAGACGTTAATAAAACCTCTAAATGGCGTGCCGCAAAGTCAGGTGTTCCGGCAAAAACAATACGTAAAGAATCAGACACGTTTATTTCCTGTATTAATATAATTTATTTGGTTCGGGCTTTTTGTTTATCTAGCTTTTCTACTTTCTGGCGTATACGCTGGCGTTTCAGTGGGGATAAGTAATCCACAAAAAGCTTACCAATTAAATGGTCCATCTCGTGCTGAATACAAATAGCTAGTAAGCCATCAGCTTGTAATTCAAATGATTGACCATTATAATCTAAGGCTCTGATTTTGACTTTTTCAGCTCGTGGCACTAGTGCTCGCTGTTCAGGAATAGACAAACAGCCTTCTTCAATCCCAGTATTACCACTTTTTTCCAGTAACTCTGGATTTATCAGCACAAGGCGTTCATTCCGAGTTTCCGATACGTCAATAACGACAATACGCTGATGAATATCAACTTGTGTTGCTGCCAGGCCAATGCCTTCCTCTGCGTACATAGTTTCAAACATATCATCAATGATACGTTGAATCTCCGCATTAACTTCTTTAACAGGCGTTGCAGTAGTGCGAAGCCGCTCGTCTGGGTAATGTAATACTTGTAATACTGACATATATGTTTAGATCTGTGTCCAAAATGTGAATGGTATTTTATCTCTATTCTAGACATTTCCCGTTTAGATTGACAGTATTGATTGCTAATTGAGCAGTTTGGTTTTGTCCGTCAGTCTCAGACAGGATGACAACATGGAAGCTATGGAAATATGGTTGCGAATGAAGATGGTCTCTCATTTAGCAACAGAAAAAGCAGCAAATATTACAGAGAAATTATTGCATGCGGGGAATCGTTATCTCACCGTACTTAAGGATAGTGGGTTAACGTCAGCACAATGTTTACAATTTACTAAAGCGAATAAAACCTTGCTAGCTTCATGTTTAAAATGGCTGGAACAGCCGGAACGTCATTTATTGACATATTCTCATCCTTTGTATCCACCGTTATTAAAGCAAATACATATCCCGCCTCTTGCGCTTTTTGTGTCAGGGAAATTAGATCTTCTTTTAAAGAAGCAGGTGGCGATGGTTGGGAGCAGGGCAGCAAGCTATTATGGCGAGAAATGGGGAAAAATTTTTGCAGGTGAATTGGTTGGACATGGGTTAGTTATTACTAGTGGTTTAGCTATTGGTATTGATGGTATTTGTCACCGATCTGCGCTGGATAGTGGTGGTCAAACAATAGCTGTATTAGGTAGCGGTCTTGGTCAGATTTATCCTTATAGACATGGGTTATTAGCAAAGCAAATAGAGGAGGGGGGAGCCCTTGTTTCTGAATTTTTTCCAGATACTCCTCCACGCGCAAAAAATTTCCCTAAAAGAAATAGGATTATCAGTGGATTAAGTTCGGCCGTTATTGTTGTAGAAGCGAGTCAAAACAGCGGTTCATTAATTACAGCTCGTTGTGCTCTTGAGCAGGGAAGGGATGTCTTTGCATTACCAGGGTTTTTGGGGAGCTCTGTCAGTGAGGGGAATCACTGGTTGATAAAGCAGGGAGCATATCTGGCTACAAATGTAATGGATATTGTGGAGCATGTTTACAGTTCACTACAATGGTTACATATGGAAAGAATAACGGAAGAAGTAAAACCCCAGTTTGAGCAAACTGAGTTGCCATTTGCTGATGTGCTGGTTAACGTAGGTGATGAAATAACGCCAGTTGATATTATTGTGCAACGCTCTGCATTACCTATAGCTGAGGTAATGACAAAGCTCCTTGAACTAGAATTATTAGGTAAGGTGGCTGTGGTTGCTGGTGGTTATGTGCGCGTGAGTTAGTTAACTGAATACTCAAAGTCTTGCTTAGCGTCATATAAGTATAAATTTCAAGTGAAAATGGTATGGCAAAAATGGTTCCTTTCTCCACTAATGAAACTGAATATTGTCCTGAATGTGGCTCTATTTTGGTTATCCGTAATGGCATTCATGGCCCATTTCTTGGATGTTCTAGTTATCCATCATGTCAATATATTCGCTCATTAAAAGGGCAAAGTAACGGCCATGTGGTAAAAGAACTTAAAGGGCCGTTATGTCCTGTATGTGGAGCTAATTTAGTTTTACGTCAAGGGCGTTATGGAATGTTCATTGGTTGTAGTCGTTATCCTGAATGCGAACATACGGCACTGATTGATAAACCGGATGAAACGTCGATAGCCTGCCCACAATGCAAGCAAGGGCAACTACTCCAAAGAAAATCACGTTTCGGAAAAATTTTTCATGCGTGTAACCGTTACCCCAACTGCCAGTTTGTATTAAATAATAAGCCAGTTGTTGGTGAATGTGTGTTTTGTTTCTATCCGTTATTGATGGAGAAACGTACATCACAAGGTACAAAGTTGTTTTGTGCTAGTAAGTTGTGTGGAAAACCGCACATAAACTGAACTGAGTAATAAAATGAGTAATAAAATGAGTAATGAAATATCACCTGAATTTGAAAATGTATTAACTGCGTTAAAAGCAGAAAAAGTTATCGCTTATCCAACTGAAGCTGTTTTTGGGCTTGGATGTGATCCTGATAGTGAAAAAGCGGTAAATGAGCTGCTTATATTAAAGAAGCGCCCGTGGCAAAAAGGGTTGATTCTTATTGCAGATAATTATAGACAATTGCAGCCATATCTTGATGATAAACTTCTAACAGAAGAACAAAAAGAAGTTATATTTGCTTATTGGCCAGGGCCTGTAACCTGGGTGATCCCTGCAAAAGCCAGTACATCTAAATGGTTGACTGGGCAATTCTCCACTTTGGCTGTCAGAGTTAGTGCTCATCCTTTGGTGAAACAGCTATGTACTTTTTATGGAAAACCATTGGTATCGACTAGTGCAAATTTAAATGGTCTTGAACCATGCCGAACAGCAGAAGAAGTCAGACAACAGTTTGGGGATAAATTTTCTGTGTTAGATGGTGATGTTGGAGGGCGGAAAAATCCTTCAGAAATTCGGGATGCTTTAACTGGTGAGCTTTATCGTCAAGGGTAGAATAAATATGAATCAGTTCGCTGTTTTTGGTAATCCTGTTACGCACAGTAAATCCCCCCGTATCCATCAGTTATTTGCTGATCAAACAGGTATTGCTCATTGTTATGGGAAGATTTTAGCGCCAATGGATAAATTTGAAGAGACATTGAATATGTTTCTTATACAGGGGGGGATAGGAGCTAATGTTACTGTGCCATTTAAAGAGCAGGCATTTATCAGGGCGAATGAGTTGACTGAGCGAGCAAGACTTAGTGGTGCAGTCAATACCTTGAAATTGCTAGATAATAATCTATTACTTGGTGATAATACGGATGGTATAGGATTGTTAGCGGATTTGATACGGCTTGAGTTTATTACTCAGGGACAGCATATTTTAATAATTGGGGCTGGTGGTGGTGCCAGAGGTGTTTTATCTCCATTATTAGAATTTGGTTGTGACATTACAATTACAAATCGAACGTTCAGTCGTACCATCCAGATTGCTAATAATTTTTCGCCAATAGGTAACATTTGGCCCGTTGAGATGAAAACACTTAAGAGTCCTGAGTTTGATCTTATTATCAATGCGACTGCATCCGGTATCAATGGTGAGATTCCTGCGATATCTCCATTAATATTTAATGAAAATTGTGTCTGTTATGACATGTTTTATCAGGCTAATTTGACGCCTTTCATTTCCTTTGCCAAAGAACATGGTGTTTCTCGTTATGCTGATGGATTAGGAATGTTAGTAGGACAAGCCGCTCATTCATTTAAATTATGGCATGGTGTACTGCCAGAAATTGCACCTGTATTGTTAACATTGGAGCAGGAGTTACATTCGTGAATCAATCTATCCAATTTCCTGATAGAGAAGAGTGGGATGAGCAACAGCAGATAGTCATTTTTCCCGCGTTGGTAAATGGATCATTGGTTCACTGTGCTGTGAGGGCTAGGGATCTTTTATACCGTTATGGGGAAGATCATCATCCATTAAATCTTTTCCGACAAAATCGTTGGGATCTTGAAGAGGAATTTGAATCGTTAATCATTAACGGGGATGATGATCATTTAGGACGTTATATATTACCTTCTTGCAGATAGTCGTTTTTCCAGCAAACATAATTGCTTGCTGAATAACATAGTATTTCTAATTCTTCAGGTTTTAGTTTTCTGACCCGACGGGCAGGGCTACCGACATAAAGGTATCCGCTTTCTAATATTTTTCCTGGAGCGATCAAGCTGCCCGCTCCAATAATAACATCATCTTCAATAATTGAACCATCAAGTAGGATGGAGCCCATACCGATGAGCACTCGACTACCAATAGTACAACCATGGAGTATAGCTTTATGCCCGATGGTGACATCATTCCCAACAATTAAAGGAAAACCATCGGGATTATCAACAGATTTGTGTGTTACATGTAATACAGAGCCATCTTGGATGTTAGTACGTGTGCCAATAGATACGTAATTAACGTCGCCACGGATGACAACTAAAGGCCATATGCTGACATCATCAGCAAGTCTGACATCACCAATTATCACACTAGACGGATCTAACATAACTTTCTGACCAATTTTAGGTTGAGTACCAAGATAACTGCGCAATACTCCAGACATAATATACCTCTAATGAAGAAATGGAGATCTTTTATCCTTAACGGGATCCTAGTGAGGAAGACACTAGTATGCAATGGAAAAAGCTTATTGATCTTGGCTATTATTGCCTAAACTCAATCCAAAAAGAGCAATAAGTGACCTGTTGGCGATAAATCTAAAAAAAAGTGTTGTGTAAAAATCTGGGTTCCCTATAATGCGCCACCACTGACCGACACAACGCTGACAAAGCGTGTGAGGCCAGGCAGAGCAAAGCAAATAAGCGCTTGACTCTGCGGGCGAAAAGCGTAGTATACGCAG